>JADGQN010000096.1 GCA_017881765.1 Syntrophobacterales bacterium
ACTGGCTGCGCAGGGGCTCGCAGCTTTCGACAACGTCTGGCCCGGTCATTTCAAAAATGCGGATAAGGCACAATCGCACCCGGAAGCAGCTTCCTGCGCCCTCCCAGGCGAAGCTAGTACGCTGAAACCGTTCATATATGACCCCCCTAGCCTGGTCAATCTGAACAGCAATCAAGTAGCCCGTGGGGCGACCTGCGGCGTGGGGTCAAGCGCTGCCTGTTGCGCTTCTAATGGCCATCTGGCAACGACTTGTAGCTATGGCAACAGCGGCGGTTATCTGCCGAACTGCACTCCCTGTAACGGCGGCGATTGCGTCTATTGGGATGATACTAATTGTGCGTGCACCGGGAGTTGCAATAATCCCCAACAATACTGCTGCACGGGAGGCTGCCCTCAGGTCCAGCCTTGCTCTACGGGCTGTTGCGATGTTGGGCCCGGGACTTGTGGTTTCTCCTTCTGCTCTGTCGGGCGAAGCTGCGGTGGTGGCTGCAGCGCGTAACCAAGGAAACCACGAGCCTCTCAGGGCATTCGCCCCGCGACCGTCGGCATATCTCTATCTCCCGCTCATCTTTGACACTATCCGAAGATGCTCCTCACAGAGTGGTAGAGGTGTGGCCGTTGGGGGTGAATATGCTGTGAACCGGTGGGAACTACGATGAACAGAAATGCCGGGGAGCGGAATCGAACCACTGACACGGGGATTTTCAGTCCCCTGCTCTACCGACTGAGCTACCCCGGCACGCTTGTATTTTAAACATAAGACCCGATGACAGTCAAGAAGTTCCGCTAGAGAGTGCGTGGCCGTTGCATTGAGTCCCTGGATGTGACATAGTATGTTCCGGTATGCTTATCTGCACGCACCACACAGGCGAGCCGCACGGGATACTGGGGGCCCAGGTCGCGGCTACCTACTTCTCAGAACAGCTAGGCATCCCGTCCAGTGTGGTGGGCCTCAAACGGGAGTTCCAAAAAGAGAAGTTCCTCGCCTTCATAGAAGAGCATTACCGAGGGAAAGAACGGATAATCGGTTTCTCTCACCTGAGCGGGAGAAGAGACATTTTTGACTTGATCACCGTCCTGCGAGAGAGGGGCTTCACCTCCATACTGGGCGGGCCGCAGGCGCTGCAGGATTACGCCGGTGAGCCTGATGCTGACAGGTTCCCTTATCGGTTTCACGGCCTCAAAGACCGGATAGATATCGCCGTTCAGGGGCCCGTCGAGGGCGTGCGCCCCGAATGCTTGAGAGAAAAAGGGCGAACGTACCAATCCGGGTGGAAGACCGATCTTTATCTCGATGTTGATTGGTCGAACATCTACACGTTTTCTGAGAAGCTTGAACAACTGGATATCCAGGTGGCGCAAGTGCTGGCTGCCATCGGATGTCCGTACGCGAAGAAAGAGTCTGCGGTGGTGCTCGATCCTCCCGTTTCTCTGACAGACAAAGCTCCCAAGGTCACTATCCGGAGCTGCGGCTGTATTTTTTGCGATGTCGCATGGGACAAGGGGTTCCAGGGGCATGTGGACCGAGCATCGCTCCTGGCGCAGATCAAGGGGCTGCCTGAAAAGGCCGGCAGGAAGATTCCATTCGAGCTGATCGACGAATATCCTATCACGACCTTGCAGGCACTGCTCGATGAGACAAGAAAAGAAGGCATTGAACTTTCACAGGTGAACCTGGTCTGCAGAGTCGATGCTGTCACCAGGCATGCCGAGGCCCTCACAAAGATACTGAGCACCGCCCGCGAACGAGCCATCCGCATCATGTTCTCTTCCATCGGTTTCGAGTCATTCAGTGAAAAGATTCTCACCCACTTTAACAAGGGCGTAACGGTTGCGGAGATTATTGAGTGTGTCGAGCTGCTGCGGCGTCTCAAGGACGCATTCGGAGATACCTTTCTCTACCGGAGAGATGAAGGCGCCACGCACGGTTTCATACATCCCACGCCATGGGATGATAGCGAAACGTTTCCGGAGATGGACAGAAATATCTTCCTGCATGGTTTATTCGATGATATACTGCCGGATCACAGTACCCCGCTCATAATCCACCACGGCTCTGCACTGGGAGACTGGATCAGGCAGATTGAGGAATCGACAGACGTCACCTTCGGCAGGGACAGCACCTGGATCGAATGGTGGAACCACTCCTAAATTCAATCCCTCCTTACCGGATTTGCTCGAAATTCTAAATCCCATAGCGGAGCATCCTGTGGGGAAGCACCAAATTCCATAGCGATAGCGAAGCATCCTGTAAGGAAACAATCTCAAATTTTCAAATGTCCAATGTCCAAAAAACGACACTGCCGACAGTGCCGCTTGATCTTTTAGGTTTATGAATTTGAATAGCGACACATTCCCCGCGGCTTGCCGCGCACGCCGTCATTCCGGCGGATAGCGAAGCATCCTGTAAGGACGCCGGAATCCAGAAATCGGACTGGATGCCGGATCAAGTCCGGCATGACGCAGAATACCCCGCTGCTTGCGGCGGGCTAGTTCATTTATTGGAAAATTGTTTGGGATTTCGATAGCGATAGCGAAGCATCCTGTAAGGAAATTGGGATTTGGGATTTGAGGTCCGCTCGTTGACATCGGTTGAACAGATTTGTAAACTACCTGCGGATAGGTCGCCAGTATGTCTACCCCACTCACAGACCAGGACCTCGTTAGGTACAACCGGCAGATCATACTGCCCGACTTCGGCGAAGAAGGACAGAAGAAGCTACGGCAGGCCACCGTATTTATTGCCGGTGCCGGAGGATTGGGCTCGCCTGTCTCCATCTACCTCGCGTGCGCCGGGATCGGTCACCTTGTTCTGGTTGATTACGAGTCCGTAGATATCTCCAACCTGAATCGACAGATACTCCACTGGGAAGAAGACGTGGGTGAGAAAAAGGTTGTCTCAGGCAACTGGAAACTAAAAAGGCTCAACTCCACTCTGGATGTGACCCCGCATGCAACCAGGGTTACGGCCGAAAACGTGGGCGTACTACTCGATGGCGTGGACCTCGTCATGGATTGCCTCGATAACATGGAGAGCCGATTTATTCTGAATGAGACCTGCTTCCGGAAAGGCATCCCTTTTATCCACGGGGGGCTGCGCGGACTGATGGGTGAAGTGACTACCATCATCCCCGGCGATACTCCGTGTCTGGAGTGCCTCTTCCCCCGCAGTCCGGAAAGAACCGAGCCCTTCCCGGTCTTCGGGGCAACCGCTGCACTGGTCGCCTCGTTGCAGGTCCTGGAAGCGATAAAATTGCTCGCTGAGTTTGGAGAGCTACTCACCGGAAGGATGCTCTATATTGACGGTAAGCAGATGCAGTTCCGTTCAATCCGGATGAAGAAAAATCCACAATGCCGCATCTGCGGCGGAGGTGTTTAAATGAGCGTGAAAGTCCACCTTCACCCTTATCTGACTGAAGGGGGGGAGGCGCAGGTTGAGCTGGAGGGGAAAACCGTCGGAGAGTGCATCAAGGGTCTCGTGGCGCGCTTTCCCGCCATGCAGACCAAACTCTTTGCGAAGCCTGACAAACTGCATGGCTACATAGAGATTCTTGTAAACGCACAACCCACAGTTCCCAAGGAGCTGGCATACCCAGTTAGCGACGGGGATGAAATCACGATACTTGTATTTCTCTCAGGCGGCTAACCAATAACGGGTTGAGGTCGATATCCAGCTAAGATTTCTCTTAGCCCTTTCTCAACCTCAACCTGCTTTATCTCTTAACTGTTTTTTGATGACCGGGCCAAACAAAAAGGGTTCGAGGGGCCATATCTTGAGTTCTTCACCTGAACCCTTGGCCCCTCGATAGCGTAGCATCCTGTAAGGAACCCTTACATCTTTCTTCTTCCAGGCTTCTCGCCTACATTTCCGCTTCTAACTCTGTTGCCTTCTTCTGTGCTGACGTCATTCTGAGTGCGGCATCTCTCTTCTTCGAGATCGACACCTTCGCGGCGTCCACATAGTCCACGGCCTTGATGTCGCAGAACCGGACGCACTGCGGCTCGCCATCGCACAGGTCGCACTTGATTACTTTCTTGTCGATGGTGTTAAAGTTCATCGCCCCAAACGGACAGACCGCCACGCAGGAACGGCATCCGATGCAGGTATTGTAATCGACCATGACTCTGGCCAGCGCCTCATCCCGGGAAATGGCCTTCACCGGGCAGACGTTCATGCAGGGTGCATCCTGGCAATGCTGACAGATCATGGGGACATAAAGACCCTCGTGCTCCCACTTCTCTATCTTTATGCGTGCTCTCATCGGGTTGACCACGCCGTCATGCTTGACCGCGCAGACAGACTCGCAGAGCCGGCAACCCGTGCACCGCTCCTGGTTTACTACAAGTGTTTTTGCCATCGCTTCCATCTATCTTTTCCTCCTTTCGGTCATTCTTGGGGCTCACGTCGCCCCCTCCAGTGGCAAAGCCACGTGGAGCCTCCCCCTCTCGCGAGCTGTGCTCGCTAGTGGGGATTTCTCACAGTAAGTGAGACGGTTCGTTCTCGAGACCGAGTCTCTTAATGGTCTCGGGCGTGGGTATGCCGTTCTCATCGCAGCCTTTGTGCTTGTAAAACTCAGCCCGCATTCCCTTGAACTTCTCGCGGTCGATTGTGGCGCCGATAACATCGGGTGCGCCGCGCTTTGCCGGTTCATTGTGGTACCTGTCGGCGAGCACGTCGCCCTTGTGCGGGTCGTCCCTCTTGAAACCTTCCCGTATATTGACCAGTTTCTCGAGCATGTTGCAGCGCTCCGCCGCCGTCCAGATTTCCGTAGGAGTGAGCTCCAAGCCGGTGTTGTAGTTAACGACTCTTGCCCAGTCTTCGAAGTTAGGGAGTGTCGCACCGAGGAACGTCGTGTGATACTTGCAGATACCCATGCAGTCCACACCCATGAAGCAGTTTTCCTGCCAGAATACCTGCCACGCCTTTCCTTCGTAGGACCTGTGGTCTGAACTGAGCTCCCCCTCGAAGGGCACCGGGCTTGAATATATCCTTTTCATGACATCCTTCGGCAGGTGGTAGAGGTCGATCGCGGGCCGGCTTCTCAGGTGGTCGGATCCCCTTGAAGAGACTGCGATGTTGAGTGCGAGACCGGGTGTTGCGCGCTCGTCGGAGTGCAGGTTGCTCATGCCTTTGACGTGAATGAGATATTTCTCTGAATCTCTGCCTATCTTCTGCGCTGCCCGGATCGGGCCTTCAGCCAGCGCCTGGCCCAGCCAGGTCTTCTTCTGGCAGATGCGGTGGATCATTTCAAGCACCGCCTCGCCGTTACCGAATCTCAGGTCGACGCCGTCCGTGTCCTTACTGGTCAGGATGCCGTAATCGTAAAGCTCCATGGCCCAGGCGATCATGCTGCCTATCTCCAGGTTGTCAACGCCATACTGGTCGACGAGGTGATTGGCACAGAGCAGGGTTGCTGCATCCGTGCAACCTACCTCGCAACAGAACCCACCCTGGGAAGTATACTCAGGACCCTCATCGTACTTTCCTACCAGGCCGAACTTCTCGGCCAATGGGCTTTGCGGGATCTTATATTTCGCGCGGCAGTGTACCTGGCAGTTGAAGCATGCCGTCATGTTGTACTCACCGCACGTTTCCTTTGAAATCTCGTCGAGATGTTCAGGCTCGATGTCATCAGCATATCTGAGCTGGTTATACTGGAAGTTATTGGTCCGGCAGCCGCCCCAGGAGTTAGTTGCCCCCCAGATGAAAGGTGTGCCGAGGGTACCCATGGTCTGGTTAACCTTGGCGCTCGTGATCAGGTCGATGAACCTTTTGTTGTATTCCAGGGCCTGTGTGGGATGAGCGATCTTTATGTCAAGTGTCCCTCTCGCCGCAACGCACTTCAGGTTTTTCGACCCCATTACAGCGCCCATGCCTGTCCGGCCGGCTGAATTCTTGATACCGGTCATGACGTTCGCATAGCGCACCAGGTTCTCACCGGCGGGACCGCAGACCGCAAACTTGATATCCTCATCGCCCATCTCTTTCCGGATGGTCCACTGCGTATCGGTTACGCTCTTTCCCCAAACACTCGCGGCATCACGAATTTCTATTTCACCGTTGTGCACCCAGAGATAGGAAGGCTTTTCGGCCTTGCCCAGGAATACCAGGTGGTGGTAGCCGGCTAGCGCCAGCTCCGCCGCAAAGAAGCCGCCCATATTGGTGCTGCCGATCATATCAGTAAGGGGCGATTTTCCCATCACGTCTGTCCTGGACGTTGCGGACGCCATGGTTGCCGCGAGCATGCCGATGCCTATCACCAGAACGTTGTCAGGACCAAGTGGATCAACGCCGGGCTTCAGGTAGTTATAAAGCAGGTACGCATTCATGCCCCTTCCCCCGAGGAACTTCTTCCGCACATCGATGGGAATCGGTTTTGACTCTATCTGACCCGTTGTAAGATTGATAATTGCTACTTTTCTATTCAACGCCATGTTACTTTCCCTCCTTCTCCGCCATTTTCTTTGCCATGGCCTCATCAGCCAACCGCTCGCTCGTTTCCCAGACCGGTCCCCTCACTCTCGGGAAGCCTGCCTTTACCCACGCAATGCGCCACTCGGAGCCGCACTTCGCGCATTTAACCGTAGCCTGTCCGGGTTGAGCCGAAAGTCTGGATGTGCAGCTCGGATTGAGACATCTGAACTGACCATACGTCCTGGTCTGCGCAACAGCTTCTTGTGTAGATAGTTTTTCTTCTGCCATCGTCGCCTCCTATAAAGAAATGTAGTTTTTACACTATGCAGCCTTACGGGCCTTGTAAGCCTTATAAGACTGGTTCAAGAGCACCATCGGATGCACGATCTTAAGACCGGTGCCTTCCTTGATCCGTAACCCGCACCCTCCGCACTCCGTCACGACCGCTTCGGCTCCCGACTTCTTTGCCTCTTCCCACACCTTCTGCGCGATTTCGACGGAACGTTTATAATTCTGTTTCTTCATGCCATAGGAACCGCTTAAACCGCAGCAGTTATAGTTCGTGCCAACCACCTCTACTCCCGGAATCAGCTTCAGGAGGTCGAGCGGCTCTTTGGTCAAACCCTGCACCTTCAAATGGCAAGGGTTGTGGTAAAAGACCTTCAACGGCACCTCTCCGAAATTGGTGTTGAGCCTTCCCTCCCGGTGCAAACGCAACACGTATTCATCCGCGTCAAACACGCGCTCTGATACGTACTTCGCTTCTTCGCTGTCAAAAAACTTCCGCCCCTCTTTGCGCAGCATCATGTTACAGCTGGGGCAGGTCGTGATCACGTCGTAGCCCGGAGAGGCAGCCGCATAGAGCGACTTCATGATGAACTGGAAGTTCTTTTCCGCGCCCTTCAGGTTGGCGTTCGCCATCATCGGCATCCCACAGCATTTCTGCTCGGGCACAAGTACTTCAAAGCCGTTTTCCTGCATGACCTCGACAAAGGCCTGGCCGATTTCAGGTCCATAATAATTGGCCCAGCAGCCTGTGTAATAGACAACCTTGTTACTCACGGGCGCCTCCTTTGAACCAATCCTTGAACGTGCGGCGGTGGAACGTCGGTAAGCTAGCCTGATGGTGGATGCCCGCCGTGAGCTCCATGATCCTTTTGACGATAGGAAGGCTTCCGGCCCAGTTAGCAAGGGGCGCGGTCAGGGTCCCCATCTTGGCAAGGATCTCGGGATCGTCAAGCAGCCTCTTCTTCAGGCTCCTTCCATGCTTCTGAGCATACTCAATCTGAGTCTTCCAGACCAGCGTCGGAACGTCAATCCCTACCGGGCATTCCACCTCGCAGCGACCGCAGTGCAGGCACTCGTCAAGGGGTGGCACCTTACCCTGCAGGAATGCAAGGATATAATTCTTCGGGCTGTAGACCAGGCCCCTCTCGACCATGAGGTGTTTACCGATGGGACACTGGCGGGCACATGCCCTGCAATCGATACAGAGGAAGAGGTCCTGATAACCGTTGTTGAGCAGTGCAGTCCGCCCGTTGTCCAGTATGATAAGATGAACTTCTCTCTCTTCCCTTTCCTGGATGTTTGGAAGCACGGGCAACTGGTCGAAGTCGTACGCCTCAGCGGGGTTGGGGTTGAGATCGAGGAGTATGCTTTCAAGGCCGAAGATGCCCATCGAGCGTGTGTGGAGTAAGGCGGCTTCTTTATCTTTCAACACCTTTTCTACGCTCACCACCAGTATTATCTTCCTGGCCTGCTCCAGATCCTTCGAGATGTTTGACATATGCTGCAGGAAGTAGAGAGTTCCATCCTCGGCAGAAGCTGCATTCACGCCGAGTATGGCGACGTAATCACGCACTTCCGACGGGTTCAGCCGTAAGAATTGCTTGCGCACCTCGAACGACTCAACCAATCCCCTGCCGTGCATGCCGGGTACAGACCAGTAGTCTTCGACTTTCTTCTTGAACGTTTCAACGTCAAAGTTGTTGAATTCGGTGAAATAGCGCAGGTGCGTGTTCAGGCCCATGGCATGCAGCTCCGGACGAAGCTCATTCACCACGACGTTTGACTTGTTCATCGAAACCAAGGTCGTGGGACCGGCGATCTCTTTTATCCGGGAGGCAGCGTTCTTTGCGTTCTCCGCAAAGGTAACCTTAACGCCGGAATACTGTTCGAGGCTCCTTTTCAACTGATCGAGCAGAGGGACGCAATTGTTCTTGGTATAACCGCGAATATCTTTCAGGCTGGTCTTAATGGCTTCCGCGTCGAGGTACGAATCTTTGCGGGAAAAGATGCCGGCTGCTCTGCGCTTACCCTGTTCAGACGAGGGTTCAATCACCATTATGCCCGGCGTTTTTAGCATGGCGTGTTCCGTTCCCTCCTGATGATCAGCCTTGGTGTTGTATACGGAAATATTGAAGCCATCGGTTTTCTATCGTAAACATTATATTTATATCAAGGACGGAATATCTTTGTCAAGCGTTTAATAAACGCGGCATAACACCTGATATCGCGTCTTGACAACCCGGCAAAAATCGTGTTCTCTATTAAGAATAATGTATAGCGCCCCCATCATAAAAAGGGTCCTGCAGATCATCCAGTTGATCGTTCAAGACCATAAGCAGTTTGGTGTGACCCAGATGTCCCAGGCCCTGTCAATCAACAAAAGCACCGTGTTTGGTATCTTAAAGGCGTTGCAGGCAGAGGGCTTCGTCGTCAAGGACCTTGCCACCAAGAAGTACGCGATGGGCCCGGGGCTCTTTGAGCTCTCGGCACGGATCTTCAAGCGCACAGACCTCGCCAGCCTTGCGCACCCTTTCCTTGAACAGCTGGCGGAACGGGTTGGAGAAACGGTGATACTGGGGGCACGGCAAGAGAATTACGTCGAGTTCCTGGATGTGATTGAGGCCGGAAAGGACCTCAAGATCTCCTCGCACGTCGGGGCAAAAATCCCCCTCACTGCCGGCGCTACCGGTAAGGTGATCCTTTCCTTCATGGAAGATAGTGAAATCGCGGGGCTATTTAGAGATAAGGGGCTGCCCCAGTTCACGGAGAAGAGCGTCACGGACCTCGATCTTTTCCTCGGCGAGATTGTGAAAGTAAGGAAACAGGGTTACGCTCTCGATTTCGATGAATACCTCAAAGGCACGACGGCGGTTGCAGCGCCCATCCACACAGGGAAGCGGCTCATAGGGATTGTCTGGGTCGTCTGTTTTACCAGTGCGACGGATGAGAAGAAGGTGGCCGAGATCGTCGAACAGGTGACAATCACCACCAAGCTGGTTGGCAGGACAATCGAGTCGGCGATCGTCCCCACCTATTCAGGCAACATCGAGGAGATGATGAGGTTCCTCGTTGGACAGACTAAAAGGGCCGAGGACCACCCAACGCTTTCACACGTAACGCGCAGGTAATACCGATTTGCATTCAAGATGGACGACCCAGCCTTCGGCCGGGTACCCCGGGCGGCAGCGAGAAGCGGACGCAGGCGTACTATAAGTACGTCGAGGAGAGCGACGTAGCGACAACGAAGGTATACGCTTGAAGGCAAATCGGTATAAGACGCCCTTTAAGTGGTAGCCTGATTATTCGTCGCCATTCCGCTCCGCGCGCGGCAAAGTCACTGTCACCCGCATACCCCCCTCGGAAACCGGCTCCAGATCGATCTTGCCGTAATGCTTTCTTGCGAGCACCTGCGCTATCGCCAAACCAAACCCCGTACCCGTTACCTTCGTCGAATAAAAGGGGGCGAACAGGCGCTCCATCTCTTGGGTTTCCAGAGGTGCGCCGGTGTTAACGATCTCCACCCGCATATTGCGCGTGGTACCATCCTCCAAACGCGAGGAGATTTCTATGAAACCTGTATCCGGAGCCACAGCCTCAAAACTGTTCTGCAACAGATAGTAGAACAGCAGCTGAAGACCATCCGCGTCTCCCGTGACAAAACGGGCGCGCCGGTCCAGGTTCACGTTTACATTCACCCCGTTTCTTGCTGCCGGGTCCTCCGCGCGTAGCTTCTCAAGAACTAGCCCTATGAGCTCATCCAGGTCAACCTTCCGCACCCGAGGCTCACCAGCGAATACCTCCATGTAGACCCTGATATCCTGCATCATGCGCTCGAGCCGTTGATTCTCCACAAACAGCCGTCCAAGGAGATCGTATTCTTTGCTCGTTGCGTCCAACTTTTTCTGCAGTCTCCGGATGTTACCGCCAATCACCGTGACAGGATTTCTCACCCTGTCCGCCACCTCCTTCATCACCTCAAGATCGCACCGGGTCGTATGGGTAATGTAAGCCTCGGTCTCAATCAGCAAACAGAGATCGAGCATTTTATTGAGAATGTTCAGCAGGGGAGCGGCCTGATCACGAGGTATTTCAGACAGCACAATATCGTAACAGAACTGGCGTATCACGGAGAACCCCAGGTTTGAAAACCTCTGGTCCAGGTTCACCTCGACGTGCCTGACGCCGATGCGCCACAGGTAGGCGAGCAGAGTATCGTCCAGTCGTGTCCTGAAGAAGAACTCAAACCAGGCTGCCCACGCTTTTTTCAGGAACCCTGGCCGTCCTTCATGCTCCAGGATGAGATGTGTCTCGGGAATGTTCTCGAAGACATCATAGAAGTGCTGGGCAAATTGATCCTTGCGCTGGACAAAGATCTCACGGTAGGGATCCAGGGCCTGAAGATCTCCCTCCGAAAGCCCGATCTTCTCCTTGATGAAGTAAAGCTTCCCGTACGGAACTCCCTCCGAAAGCACAAGCACCTCGCTTATTTGTTATGATAACAGTATAACCATTAGCCGGGAGGCGTGCATACTGACACGCAAATATAGCCAGGGCATGCATGTCGTATCTTTAAAAAACAGTTGTCACATGTTACGTTATACGGACAGTCGTGTACAGCCTCTATACGGAAGGGAGTTGGTATGAAAGGTAATGCATCGGCACGCTTCGCAAAACTTCTAACCTGCGCCCTGATATTGGGTTTATTCGTCTGCCCTCAGGCAAAGGGTCAGACGAGGGGTCGTACCCCCGAGATCGCCGTTTTCCCGCCCTCTCTCGCGGACCTTGTCGACATGGTAAAGCCGGGTGTCGTAAATATCAGCACAACCACTACCGTCAAGGTGCCGGGTAATCCTTTCAGCCACTTCTTCGGACCTGATGATCAGGGCCAATCGGGTGATTCTTTCAGGCGCCGCTGGAATGAGGTGCCAGATAGAGAACTGAAGCGCAGGAGCCTTGGCTCGGGCTTCATCATCGACAAAGAGGGTTACATCATCACAAACAATCATGTTGTGGAAAAAGCCGACGAGATTAGTGTCCGAATAAGCGGAAAAGAGTACAAAGCGCGGACCATAGGAAGAGACCCGAAGACAGACCTTGCTCTGATCAAACTCTCCACGCCGGTTAAGGACCTCCAGCCGCTCGCTCTCGGCGATTCGGATAAGATGCGGGTGGGCGACTGGGTCATTGCCATTGGAAATCCCTTCGGCCTCGAGGAGACCGTCACAAAAGGCATCATCAGCGCAACAGGCCGCGTGATCGGCGCAGGGCAGTATGACAACTTCCTACAGACGGATGCACCCATAAACCCGGGCAACAGTGGTGGACCCCTGCTCAACCTCAAGGGAGAGGTGATAGGGATAAATACCGCAATAGTTGCTGCCGGGCAAGGTATCGGCTTCGCCATCCCTATCAACACGGCGAGACTGATCACTTCACAGCTAAGGGAAAAGGGGACAGTCACCCGTGGCTGGGTAGGTTTGGTGCTGCAGAGTGTAACCCCCGACATCGCTCAAGCCTTGGGCCTCAAAGAGACAACCGGCGTCCTGGTAGCGGACGTGCTGCCAGGGGGACCGGCTGACAATGCTGGCATCCAGAAAGGCGATGTCATCACCAATTTCAATGGCAAAGAACTAAAGAGCGGGTCTGATCTTGCCCGCCTTGTAGCAGAGACTCAGATCGGGACGACAGTCGCTGTCCGGGTGCAGCGAAAAGGCACACAGCAAGACGTGTCGCTCAAGGTCGCACAGATGCCGCAAGAGTCCGCGGCCTCGGCCGCGCGTACACAGACAAGAAGTGATTTCGGCATGAGTGTCGACGAGGTGCTGGAGAAGTACCAGCGCCAGTTCCAATTAAGGGATCGGACGGGCGTGGTGGTTGTGAGTGTGGCCTCCGGAGGTGCGGCTGAACAGGCGGGGATTCACGCAGGTGATATCATTAAAGAGATGAACCGCTTTTCCGTCCGGAACCTGAATGATTACCGGACGATCGTCAAGCAGGTCAAGAGTGGCGCGTCCCTGCTCATCCTGATAAAGAGGGCAGGCAACACCTTCTATGTGGCGATGAGCGTGCCGTAATACCAGGTTGCCTTCATTCATATAGCTTCGTTGCCCGCGGAGGCACGACTCCGACGTA
>JADGQN010000097.1 GCA_017881765.1 Syntrophobacterales bacterium
GTTGAGAATGCGACTACTTATGCAAGCAGGTACCAGTTTTGTTCGGACCCTGGACCCCGGACCCATGCTTTAGAGAAAGATCGTCCCCACGTAAACGCTCTGTGTCAGTTCGACCTCGACGGTTTTGGTCTCACAACCGGCGTAGACTATCCGGAGGGTGTAGGCGCCGCTGTTTTCTTCGAGGTTGTCAAATTTAAAGTCGCCGAAGTCATCAGTCATGCATTCGCCAACTGGCTCATTGCCGGCATTCGAAAGAGTTACGGATGCGCCTTCGGCACATTCATCTTTGTCGCCCGCCCGCATGGCGACGCTTCCGCCGATGAAACATCGGGTAAACCGGTACAGGTTCTTGTAATAGACGCGAGGATTGGTCTTACGCTCCGGCAGGTAGGTTTCAAGATTTTCGGACTGGATGATTTCGTTCATCTCGCTATCGTCCGCCTGACGAAGGCTTAATGCCCCTGTTGGGCAAGCCTGCACGCAGCGCGTTTTTCCCCAGCCGTCATCCAATAGATGGGCGCAGAGCGTGCACTTCTGCGGTGCGTCGAGCGCTTCGTTCCATTGAATAGCATCGTAGGGACAGGCCTTGACAATATTCTTTTGCCCTCTTGACTTGACCGGGTCGATGATGACGACGCCGTCAGGCCGCTTCGTAATGGCTCCGTCCTTGGCTGCTCTTATGCACGGAGCATCGTCGCAGTGCATGCAGGGAACGGGTAGGTAGCCCACATCGATGAAGGGAAATTCCCCCCGCTCCTTTCCGTAGATGTTTATCCAGCTTTGCCCCTGGGCCTGGGGGGCCGCGTATCCAGGCCAGTCGTTATTCACGTGCTCATCTTTACACGCCAGGAAGCAGTTATTGCAATTCTCACATTTCTCCACATCTATGATCAGATACCATTTCTTCATTTCACACCTCGCGCATCCGTCCACTTTTCTATCTCCACGAGGCATGAGTTTGCCGCAATGCTGTGGGACTTTTCGATGATCGAGCGGCTTGGGGTCAGTATGTTCATACATCCACCGCGATCAGGAGATGATCCCGGCTCGCCGATGGGATCGTAAATTGAGGAGCCTTCGTAGGAGTGGACCGTCCCCGGGCCGACCCGTTCCGTAATCCGGGCCGCACAGATGACCGCACCGCGGTTGTTGAACACCCTCACCAGATCATTCTCCTTGATGCCGCGCGCGCCGGCGTCTCCGGAGTTGATCCGCACGATCCAATAATAGTAACCGTCGATCAGTACACGATGGTCCTTGATATCGTTGATCCAGCTGCGTTTGCCGTCGCCCATGGTATGAAAGCTGTACCTGGGGTGAGGTGTGATCAGCTGTAAGGGATACTTTTGATAGAGTTCAGTGGTGTGATGCCCTTCCCAGGCGGGAATATACTTCGTCATCACCGGTCTCTCCGGGTCGTCAGGATCAAACCGTTGGAGGCTTGAACAGACAAACTCTATCTTGCCCGATTGGGTCTGAAGCCCCCTAAAGACCTGTTCCGTGTAATCAGCGGGCAGGGGTGCGATCTCCGGGGTATCTTTCAGGCGGTCCTCGGCAAACGCCCTGAAGGAGACGGGCGCCCGCAGCTCCTCCTTGGGTGCGGGGATCACGTAGTAGCCTTTCGTGAGGAAATCCTTCCACGAGACGGCGCTGGGCAGATCAGTCGCTTCGAAGAGACGTTTACACCAGTCAAATTCCGTTACTCCTTCCGAAAAAAGCGCTGCGAACCCCAGCCTCTTTGCTATGTCCAGGAAGATCTGGAAGTCTGATTTTGACTCGCCTAAAGGTTCGATGCACTTATGCTGCATGATTGCTACCCGATGGTTGCACTGGTTGAAGCTGTGCTGGATATACCCGCCGCAGTTGGCGAACTCGCTGATGTCCCACCGCTCAAAATTGGTGCAGGCGGGCAGGATGACATCGGCAAACTTGGCTTCACCTTCAAACCAGATGGACTGGTTCACCACGAATTCGAGCTTATCGGAGCGGTACATGTTGGCGTAACGGTTCGTCTCGCACATCGTGCCGAGGTGGGAGCCCCCGTACTTGTAGTACATCTTGACGGGCGAATGGCCGGGCGTGGGATAGTCGTATCTGAGGAACTGGCCTTCAATCGTCATGGAGTCGGTAGGATACCCGTATGTATGGCCGTCAAGAATAGCCTCCGGAATGCGCAGCCGTGGGACCCGCTGATAAACGGTATTTACGGTGGGAAGCTGGGGAAACCGTGAATAAAGGCTCACGCCAAGGGCAGTGCCTGCAAGGTCTCCGGAAAGACCTCCCTCGGCATACCCCGGGAAATAAAAACCGGTGTCTATGGGTGTTCCCTGCTGCATACCGCCCATATTCACTCCCGGCTTACCGAGGCCCTGCATCGCCATGAGGCAGACCATGGAGCGGGCCCATTCATTCCCTGTGGCATCTCGGCAGGCGCTGCCGAAACCGGAGAGGCCTCCCGCTGCGAGGTACGTCTTCCTGGTTCCCCATTGCCTCGCAAGGGCCCTTACGTCTTTGGCCGCGATCCCCGCCTCGTTCTCCTGCCATTCGGGGGTCTTTGGAATACCGTCATCTTTACCCAGGATGTACTCTTTCCATTGGTCGAATCCTTGAGTGCGCTGGGCCACGTATGTTTTATCGTAGAGACCTTCCGTAATCCATACGTAGGCGATCGCCAACGACAGGGCATTGCCCGTTGCCGGCCGAGGGGCGAGCCATTTGCCGCCAAGGAGGGCCGCCGTATGGTTGAAGAAGGGGTCTATGTGGACCATCTTGATACCGAGCTCCTTCAGCCACTGGCGCCGGACCGTGCCTTCGAAAGCAGCGTAGACGCCGCTTGTCGCCTCCGGATCACTCGACCAGAAGACGACCATCTCGCATTCCTTGAGGCAATCTTCAACGGTGCCGTAGCTCTCCGGGGCGCCGAGATGCATGCTCTGTCCCCAGTGGTGTGTTGCCCCCCAGTACCAGCCCTCCCAGCTATCCGGATTATGTGCCACGGGGGTCCAGCCTATGTTATTGAAGAATCTCAGTCTCGCGCTCAGCCAGTAGCCCAGGTTGCCCCACAGGTGGTGGGAGCCGCTGCCATTGAGAATGGCCCCCGGACCGTATGTTTTTTTTACCCGCTTTATCTCGCCGGCAACGATGTCGAGGGCCTCTTCCCAGCTGATTCGGACATATTCCGAGGTACCCCTGTTCTCACAATTCCTCTTCCCGTTGGGGTCGAAGTCAACCCGCTTCATAGGGTACAGGAGTCTGTCCGGCGAATAGATCATCGATTTGAATACCAGGGTGTAAGGGGAAATCGTTGTCTGGCGGGGAGGCGTGAATTTTTTCCCTCTGGCGCTGATGGTCCAGGACTTCGCATCCTTGTCATCGAACTCGATAGGTGTGATCCGTAAAATCTTGCCGTCTTTCACGTAGACAAAGACAGGGCCGCCATTCGTGTTACTGGTGTACCTCATGACGCCTTTGCCCATGTCCGTCCCGTACCTCGTGCCGGCGTTGAGCATGAGGCTCAGCGTTTCCATCCACCAGCTACTCAGTTCGTCCGGGCCTTCCAACCCCAGGTGGAAGTTCTTCATGGCGTTGATCGTGGCCAGTTGGTCCCGCGGCGGCACGAGCATATCGAGCGCCACACGGGCGTTTCCAAAGATCACGGTGACGTCAGGCGCGGCGTGAATGCCGCTTCCGGAGATCAGTCTGCCGTCTCTGATGGTAAAGTATCTGCCCCGAGAATTATCCTTCAGTTTAAATTGGACAGTGAGCGTCTTCTCTTTGAGGCGCGCCTTGAAAAACGGGAATTTCCTTGCCGTGGACCCGAACCGCATCTTCATGGCAAGAAGCACCAGTGAAAAGATCAGGTTCGAAAGCGCCTCTGACTTTGCCAATAGCTTTACTATTGATTTCACGAGTCCCTCATCTCCAGTTTTCTATTTTTCTTTATATTAGCATGGTTGTCAAATATATTAAAACGGTAGAAACGGAACTTCTTCTGGGGCGCGGTGTGGGATTAATACCAATTTGTATTCAAGTTGGACGACCCGGCCTTCGGCCGGATACCTCGGGCGGCAGCGAGGAGCCGATAGCGCTAGCGATAGCGAAGCATCGTGTAAGGACGCAGCCACAACGAAGGTATACACTTGAAGGCAAATTGGTATAAGCCGGTCGCTCACCGGGTGTGGAAAGCGATTACGTGCTATTTAAGCAGGGCTACCTCCCCGTGGTGGAGGTAATACTTGCCTTTCACGATCTTTACTTTTCCCCGGCTGACATAGTCTTTGATAATAGATGACTGCCTCGTCAGGTTTTCGGTTTGAAGATCGATATTCCGGTCAATGGCCGCCTCCACCTGGTCTGCCCGGTTCCTGCCTTCCATGGTATCTCTCACGTTTTGAACCGCCGGCATGACCGCTTCGAGAATCGCCGCGATATTGCCTTCGGTCTTTCCTGTCGCATCCATCGCTGCTGTCACTGCGCCACATGCTTCGTGGCCCAGCACCATGATGAGCGAAGACCCGAGGTGACTGACCGCATATTCGATGCTGCCGAGTACAACCGGATCAGCTACATTCCCCGCCACACGCACAACGAAGAGTTGCCCAAGGGTTTCGTCAAACACGATTTCGGGCGGGACCCTGGAGTCCGAACAGGAGAGGATGATTGCGTACGGCTTCTGTCCCCGCACGAGTTTCTCCCTGGCTTCCTTGATTGTCAGCGAGCGATGTTTGATCTGAGATTGTACAAAACGTTTGTTTCCTGTCATAAGGTTTTGCAGCGCCTCATCGGGAGCAAGACCGGGCCCGCCGCCGCTTGCTGCAATCGCAACCACAGCCCAAGCCATTGCGACGATACCGATTACCATGCCCATTGCGCGCTTATTTGTCATTTTGTTGGTCCTCCTCGATAGTTGTTCATGAACGACCTGATAAACGCAGTTTAAGCACTGCGGGGGAAGATAGCAATCAGGTCGCCTCCGACCTCATCCTCTACCGCTATCACCGCGGCAGCTCCTTTGCCCCGGTAGAGACGCCGAGGTGTTCAAGCTGGACGTCGGGTCTTTGAGAAAGATCGAGGGCTGTCGACTCGTACACGACCGTTCCTCTGCTCAGTATAAATACGTGTTCAGCAACGTCCAGGGCAAATTTAAGGTTCTGTTCAACAAGAAGGAGGGACTGGCCTTCCCGTTCCAGTTCGGAAAAAATCTTGATAAGCTCCCTGACCATCGAGGGGGATAGCCCCTCGGTCGGTTCATCCAACAGGAGCAGGTCGGGATTGCTGACAAGGGCCCTGGCAATCGCCAGCATCTGCTGCTCTCCTCCGCTCAAATGAGAAGCCCTCACTTTTCTTCTATCTCTAAGCTGAGGAAAAAGTGTAAAAACGCCATTCTGGTCCCAGACCGTCTTCTTTGCTCTTTTCCTTGCGGAAGATAACAGGTTCTCCTCGACGGTGAGTGAACCGAAGATACGCCTTCCTTGCGGAACGAGGGCCAAACCGGCTTCCACTCTTCTGGCCGGATCCAGTTGAGTAATGTCGCTCCCCTTGAAAAGAATCCTTCCCTCCCTCGGGATGTTAAAACCGATGAGAGATCGTATGAGCGTCGTCTTGCCCACGCCGTTACGGCCAAGCACTGCAACCATTCCTCTTTCGTTAAGGGAAAGATCCACCCCCTGCAGGATATGGCTCTGACCATAATAGGTATGAATGCGATTTACCGTCAGGATGGGCGTCTGTGCCATCTACCTCATCTCTTATACCAATTCGCTTTCAAGTGTATACCTTCGTTGTCGCTGCGTCCTTACACGATGCTTCGCTATCGCTAGCGCTATCGGCTCCTCGCTGCCGCCCGGGGTACCCGGCCGAAGGCTGGGTCGTCCATCTTGAATGCAAATCGGTATTAGAAGCCAAAATAGATTCTCTGAACCTCTCTATTGCTCTGCACTTCTTCAGAGCTCCCCTGGGCTATCCGTTTCCCCTGGTGCAGCACGGTTACGCGATCCGCCAGCTGTAATGCCACGTTCATATCATGTTCTATGAAAAAAATGGTCGTTTCTCTGCTCGACTCTTTGATTAATTTTGTCATGGACGCACGATTACCTGCCTCCAACCCTGCCATGGGCTCATCGAGCAACAGCAGTCTCGGCTTCTGTATGAGGGCCATCACGATTTCCAATTGTCTTTGGACGCCATAGGGCAGCGCTGCTACCGGTACGTTCCTCGTTTTCCACAAGCCCCATGCGTCGAGCAATCCGATGATCGGCTCCAAATTCCTTTCGGAAAAGCTGCCCGACTTCAGGAAAGGCAGACGCGTTGTCGCGAGGGCCTCCAGAGACAGGCGCAAATTGTCCAACACGGTAATGGTCCTGAAGAGCGTTGTAATCTGAAACGTCCGACCTATCCCCAGATGGGCGTATTTGAAGGCAGGGAGTGAGGTGACCTCCTGGCCCATGAATTGGACACTCCCTCGGGACGGTTTGATAAATCCGCAAATGATGTCAAAGAGCGTTGTTTTCCCGGCTCCGTTCGAACCAATCAAGGCGTGCAATTCACCATGCTGGATTTCCAAATCAATGCCCGTCAAAACCTGCAGCCCCCCGTAATTCTTGGACAGATCGGTTATTCTGAGGACAGGGACTTCTTCTTCCTGAATTTGTACCATTCTTTTCTCCAGAGTCCTACCACTCCTGACGGAGCAGCAATCACCATCAAAACAAAGAGAATTCCCAGGATCAGCGTCCATCGCTCCGTAACCGTGCTTAAAATGTTCTTTACGTAAACGACAAAGAATGCTCCGATAATCGGGCCAATCAGAGTGCCTGCTCCGCCGAAAATGATCATGGTGATGGCCTGTGCTGAAGTATCAACGGAAAAATATTCAGGGCTCACGTATCCGTTGAAGTAGACGTACAGTAAGCCCGCTACTCCGCCCAGTACCCCCGCCACAACGAAAGAGAGGAGCTTTACCCTCTCCACGTTATAACCAAGGCTTGTCATGCGTTTCTCGCTCTCACGGATTCCCACAAGCGCAATCCCGATTCTCGACTTCACAAAGAATCTGAGGAAGACAAAAACCGCTATACATACCAGAAACGCACAATAATAAAAGGTCTCAACCGAGGTCGTCCATGCGGGACGAGGAATGGCCGCAAGTCCATCCCCTCCTCCGGTCACGGAACGCCATGAATGGGCAATCGCCCTGAAGACTTCGGAAAAGGCGATGGTGAGCATCATGAAATAGACCCCACGGCTCCTGAGCAGCAACCAACCCAGAACCAGGGCGGCGAAAGCACAGACAAAGAGTGCTGAGCCTATTTGCAGGAAAAGACTGGATGTGAGGCGCAATGCCGTTAAACCAATAGTGTAGGCGCAGATTCCGAAAAAGACGGCATGTCCCAGCGATACAATCCCTCCAAGACCGAGAATCAGATCGAGGCTCATTGCAAAGATGGACCAGATCAGGGCAAGGGTAAACAATCGCACATAGTAGGTGGGAAGGATGATCGGGCAGACCAACCCCGCAGCGAGCAGACATGCTGCGCAGGTCCAGGCAAAGGCAGGGCGTGCCCACCAATCTGTTTTTGCAGCTGACAGGCTGCCGGACGTTGAGGAAGGGGCTGGATCGAGGAACATTTCCTCGGTGACTGATACCTGGCTGCTGGGCGCCATGGGCAGCCCGAAAAGGCCCGTCGGTTTCGCGATGAGTGCAATGGCCATTAAGGCAAACATCGAAAACATCCCTGTCTCCGGCCAGAGCGCCTTGGCCATGGAGTCGAGTATGCCCACCAGAAGGGCACCTATGAATGCCCCCTTCAAGCTACCCAAACCGCCAACGATGACCACCGCCATGGCATACAACAGCACCTCGATATCAAGACCGGGATAGACACCCAGGAAAGGAGCCCCTATGCAGCCCGCAAGTCCTGTCAGCAACGTGCCGAAGCCAAAGGTCACCGTCATCAGAAGATTCATTCGAATACCGACGCCGGTTGCCATCTCTCCATCATCGACGGCAGCCCTGATGAAAATGCCCAGCCGTGTGCGCGCAAGAATCCACCATAGGAGGAGAACGATTACGACGCCGATCAGCAAGATAAGAAGTCGATAGGTCGGGTAGGAAAAACCGGCGATGTTGGTGGCACCGCTGAGCATGGGAACCTTCTCCAGCAGTACCGGTGTTCCTCCCCATATCCACTGGGCCAGATCTCCAAACACAAATATGAGACCGAAAGTCAGTAACACCTGGGCCAGCGGGTTAACCCGGAACCGGCGAAGGAGATAACGTTCAGTCAGCATCCCCAGCGCAGCCATTGAAAGCATCGCCGCAATTACCGCAAGGGGAAAGCTGCCGGTAAAGCGGGCAACTGAAAATCCGATGTATCCTCCGAGCAGGTAAAAAGAACCATGGGAGAGGTTAACGATGCGACATAACCCGAAGATAAGGGATAGTCCGGCTGCGATAACGAAAAGGAGCATCCCGAAGGAGAGACCATTGACGATGTGAGTAAGCCAGTAGAGCATAACTTTAGAGATGCGGCGGAAATCGCCTTACCCGGCCAGACCTGTTCATGGGCTGATTCACGAGTGTAGTATGTTCGGAGCGATAAAATCAACTTTAATCTCCGCATGAACCTGCATTAAGAACCTCAATTCAAAGCTCAATTTAGATCTTGACTTCAACCTGAATTTGATTAAGATGTAGTTAGCCGGTGGGACCTCTTGCTGCGCCTGACGGCGGGAATATACAAACGCACGGCAGCCACAAAAAAGTAAAGGAGAGAACATGAAAAGCGTTCGAGCGATCCTATTCGTCTTTCTTGCCTTTATCCTTGTACTGCCCTTCACGGCGCACGGTGCCCCCAAGCAATCAATCACCATCGGTCTTCTCGCATCCGTGACCGGTCCCATGAGCTTCCAGGGCAACGCTATTGTGAGAGGGTTCACTCTGGCGCTTGAAGAGGCATCGTATCAAGTCGCCGGCAAGAAGATTAACGTTGTCACGGAAGATGAGGTTATTTCACCGGCCATCGCGCTCACCAAGACTCAAAAACTGGTGGAGAAGGATCATGTGGACGTGCTGGTAGGGCCCGTGAACAGTGCCGCAGCCCCTGCCATGCGAGACTACGTGGTCCAGCAGAAGGTTCCCTGGATTGTGCCTCTGGCCATGCCGGAGAATCTAACGCTTCCACCGCTGGCGAACAAGTATACGTTTCGTGTTCAGGCGATTCCCAGTCAGTTGAACTTCCCCTTTGCTGAATGGCTTTATAAAAACAGAGGGTATCGCAAGATGGCCGCAATCGGCATGGATTTTCCCGCGGGACGTGATTCGGTAGCGGCTTTTAAACGCAGCTTTGAGGCCGCAAAGGGCCAGATTGTGCAGGAAATCTTTACGCCCCTTAACACCCCCGACTACGGACCCTATCTCTCACAGATAAAGAAAGGGGAGGTGGATGCGGTGTATGCCTGGTATGCGGGTGCCGACGCCATAAAGTTTGACTCGCAATACGTTGATTTCGGCCTTAAAGATAAAGTACCGCTCACCGGATTCATGGGCATTACCGAAGAAGTGATAATGGATTCCGTGAAGCATCTCGTCAAAGGAGACACGGTCATTGCGGCTTACGTGGCCACGATCGACACTCCGGAGAACAAAAAGTTCGTGGCAGCCTACCGGGCCAAATATAATGCAGACCCGGCTTTACCCGCAAATAACGCTTACGACGCTGCCAAAATTTTATTGTCGGCGATTGACAGCCTTAAGGGTGATATTTCGGATAAGGACAAATTTTTGGCGGCCATCTCCAAGGTCAAGCTGAACAGCGCCCGAGGGCCGATCTTCTTTGACGAACATGGTCAAATCGTTACCGACATATACGTCTGTGTAGCTGACACAAAGGATGGGAAGATGCAGAACAATGTCATTGATACGATCAAGGCAGCCAGGCAGAGACTGCCATGACGCGGTTGCGCGGGAAAGGGGCCCAGTAATGAAGAATGAAGCCCCCGGTTTTCTAAATAAGAATATGGAGCTGATCGCGTACCACGATCTCGACGAAAAGCCCGGCTTTAAAATGGCTATTCAGGAGATAGGCGGACGTTGGTACATGTATATTGCCCATTTCTGGCACCGCGGCTGGACAATTCTCGATATCACGCATCCTTCAACTCCTGAGCTGGTGAAGTTTATCCCCGGCCCCGCCAACACATGGACCGTCCAGATCCAGGTCGCCGAAGGCACGATGATCACCGCACTGGAAAGAGTCGGTGATGGATTTGACACACGGCTGGATGCCTGGGGGTACGACCCGTCAGTGCCCTTCCAGGAAGGCATCCTCATCTGGGATGTGAAGAACCCGGCAGACCCCAAACAGATAGGCTCTTTTGCAACGGGAGGGCTTGGAACGCACCGCAACTTTTACGCGGGAGGCAAGTATGCCTATCTCGCTGCCAACATGAAAGGTTACAAGGGAAATATATTCGTCGTCCTCGACATGAGTGACCCAACCCATCCGAAGGAGGTCTCCCGATGGTGGGTCAAGGGGCAATGGGAAGAGGGAGGAGAGAACGCTGACCGGTTTTACCAGCTTCACGGGCCGTATGTCCTGGGCAATCGGGCCTATCTCCCGTACGGCAGGGGCGGCTTTATCATTCTGGATATCTCCGATCTTGCTCACCCGCGTCAGATCAGCCGGATCGACATCGGAGACTTCGGCAGCATCGTCGGTGCCCACACGTACTTACCCATTCCATCCAGGAAGCTGGCTATCGCCACGACTGAAGCCATTCTCGAAGACGAACGCGACCCCCTCAATCTTGTTCTGGTAGTAGACATCAGCAACGAAGAACGGCCCAAGCCGATTGCCAATTTCCCTGTGCCCATTCCCCCGGATGAGCTTGGCGTCTCGGATTTCCATGAGATGGGGGGAAAGTTCGGGCCGCACAACGTGCACATGCCTCATCAGCAATCTTGTCTTGCTGAGGTGCACGATATTATCCACATCTGCTACGAGAGCGGGGGCTTATGGCTCTATGATATCCGTGCGCCGGGCGTCCCAAAGCCGATCGCCTATTTTATACCCGCTTCTCCAAAGGAGAGAAGGGGGTTTCTTCCCAAAGACCTGGCGACTCAGACTGAAGACGTGATTGTGGACAGCCGCGGGTACATTTATATCACCGATAAGACTCACGGTCTCTTCATTCTCCGCCATGTGGAATAAAAAGTGAAATAAGAATGGCCGGGAAGAGGCGGACGTCCCGGTACACTATGCAGAGAAACTAAAAGTGTGAAGAAAAGGGAGGTGTCCTGTGAGTATGCCGGATTTTTCATTAAACGGTGAGGTGGTCATCGTCACCGGCGCGCGGCGCGGAATAGGGAAGGCCATCGCACTTACGTTGGCCGGGGCCGGCGCTGACGTCGCGGTCTGTGACCTCGTTGATGATGATGGTCAGCTTCAGGCTGTGGCGGGGGAGATCGAAAAACTTGGCCGTCGCTCCCTGCCCGTCAAAGTGGATACGAGCAAGCGTGCCGAAGTAGAGACCATGGTGCAAAAAGTGCTGGATCGATTCGGCCAGATCGACATTCTCATGAACAACGCGGGTATTCTCATCAGATCGTCGCTTCTCGACCTGCCCGAGGAAGACTGGGACAGGCTGATGGCTGTCGATCTCAAAAGTTACTACTTGTGTGCGCAGGCGGTTGGCCGGCACATGGTCGAACGGAAGCGGGGTAGAATAGTAAACACGGCATCACAGTTTGCTTTCCGGACTATGCCGGGCATGGGGCCTTACTCTATTGCAAAGGCAGGGGTCGTCATGCTTACCCGGGCTCTGGCTCAGGAACTGGGCAAACATGGAATAAGGGTCAATGCCATCGCTCCTGGACTGGTCAAAACTGAGTTCAGCAGGGAGAGCTGGATCAATCCTGATTTTGTGAAACAGTACTCGGCTCAGATGCCGCTCGGCCGAATGGGGGAAACGACGGATCTCACGGGCGCCGCTCTCTTCCTGGCCTCGGACGCTTCCGCCTACGTCACGGGACATACAATCCTGATAGATGGGGGTGCATTAGCCTAAAACGACGCCGCGCCGGCTCGAGCATTCAGTAAAACCAACTGTCCGGAACGAGTGACGGGGAGAGGATGAAAACTGCGGCACGAGGCCAACTGCGCCGAGTAGCCCTGGGGAATCTTACCCCCAGGCCCTCACACATCCGTACGTGAATCTCTCGATTCATACGGCTCGTACCATCTCGCCGCTCAGGTAGCCCCGGCGGCGCGGCCTTACCCTCTGGCTCCTCCCATTGCTGGTTGGCCAAACAGTCCGGCCAGATGATCCAACCCCTTCGCTCCATCCCCATTACAGGGACTTCAACGCTAGTACGGGTCAGTCCGCCCCTGTGCCCCGCATCGGTACTCTCACCCTCATCGGTGCTTCCCACTTGAGCTTCTCCCTTCGCATCGGGACGACAGGTTCCCACGTTCCATACAAGAGCCTGATCCAGGTTCACGCCACCTGCAAACCGGCTCCGAGGGGCCTACCCTCCTCTCTTGTACGACTTCGTGGCGCAATTTCACCAACTGCAGTATTCAGGAATAACCTAGTACCATTGCGCATTACCATTAGTAACAGTCGGCCGCATGCGCCGGTGAGGTAACGTGGAAATGTCTGGCTGCGGCCGCCCTGCTCCATCCGTGATAAGGATAACGGTCGTCTACTTTACGATCAGATTATTCTTTACGGATTTGACCCCTTTGACGGTCCGTGTGATTTGACCCGCCTTATCGACGGCGTTCTGAGAATTAACGAAGCCGCTCAGCTGGACGATGC
>JADGQN010000437.1 GCA_017881765.1 Syntrophobacterales bacterium
TCATGCTCTACCTCACGCCGATCATCGACAGGTTCAAGGAATTGCATCCCTCCGTGCGCCTCGCCGTACGGGAAGGCCCTTCCCTCACGCTGGTAAAGGATCTCCTCGATTTCAAATACGACGTCTGTCTCGTTGGCACACTCAGGGAAGTAGACAGGAGATTGCAGGTCTTCCGCATCCCCCGGGTGGAAAAAATGGTCCTGGTTGCGTCCCCGGAGTACCCGCTGGCATGCAAGAAGAAGGTCAGGTGGGAGGATTTGGTTAATTATCCCCTGATCATTCAGTCCGAAGGCTCGGTGGCCCGGGAGGTCATCCTCGATCACTTTAAGAGCGCGGGCTTGCGGCCGTTGATCGGTGCCGAGGTGGACAATGTTGAATGCGCAAAGGAATTGGCACGCCAGAAAAAAGGTATAGCACTCATGTTCCTGCCCAACGTAAAGGACGAGGTCGCCCGGGAGAAATTGAAGGTCATTCCCGTAGCCGGCGGAGAAATCCGGCTGGGCATCGACGTGGTTATAAACAGAGAAACGTCCATGTCCCCTGCCATCAAAACCTTCCTTCCGGTCATAGAGGAGTACTTCAATGACCACTCCTTCCAGCAGAAACTGCTCACACTCGCCGTCTGATTTTTCAAGCAAACTAAAAGAGGGTTCAAGGGGTCGAGGGTCCCATGCTGTTTCTTTATTATCTGGTCAAAACAAGAGAAACCGACAAGATTGTTCTTTCCGACGCCTGTGCTTATAATTACTGAAATGATCGGCGCCGACATTCTTCTTCTTGTTTTCGCAATCCTTATCCTGTTCGGCCTCAGGGAAGGCTTGCTCCACAGGCGCAACCTTTCCAGGATACCGATTCGCATTCACGTCAACGGCACACGTGGCAAATCCAGCGTCGTGCGCCTTATCGCAGGAGGCTTACGGGAAGGCGGCATCGTTACCTGCGCCAAGACCACCGGCACGCTTGCCCGAATGATCCTGCCTGATGCTTCGGAGTATCCGGTATTCAGGCCGGCAGGGGCCAATGTGATCGAGCAGGTACGGATTGTTTCTGTCGCAGCCAGTTATGGTGCGCAGGCGATTGTCGCTGAATGCATGGCTCTCCAGCCTCAACTCCAGTGGCTCTGTGAATCCCGGTTCCTGAAGGCCACTCACGGAGTCATCACCAATGCACGAGCCGACCACCTTGATGTGATGGGTCCTGAAGAGAAGGACGTGGCGCTGGCTCTCGCAGGGTCGACACCCCTCAAGGCGAAGCTCTTTACCGCAGAGAATAGGCACCTGCCCGTCTTCGAGCATGCCACACGGGACCGGCAGACCAAGCTGCTCGCCGTGACCCCGGAGGAGATCGCCGCTATTACCGACGAAGAGATGGAAGGTTTCTCTTACGTGGAGCACAAAGAGAACGTTGCTCTGTCCCTTCGCGTTTGCCGTGATCTGGGGGTCGATCGAGGAACCGCATTACAAGGCATGTGGAAAGCTATTCCTGATCCCGGCGCCATGACAATCTCCCATCTCAGGTTCTTCGGACGCCACATCTATTTTGTCAACGCCTTTGCCGCGAACGACCCCGAGTCTTCCGAACTTCTCTATCACATGGCTATCGACCGGTTTCCCGATATCGAGAAACGGGTTCTAATCTTCAACTGCAGAACCGACCGGCCCGACCGCTCCCGTCAACTGGGTGAAGCCTGCGTTCGATGGCCAGTGGCTGACCATTATCTGCTGATGGGCAGCGGAACGTACTTTTTCGTGAGAGCCGCCGTTGCGAACGGGATACCAGAGGAAAAATTTCTCTTCGCCGAGCGTCAGAGCGACAGCGATATCTTTGAAACGATCATCGAGCTGGCGGGTAAGTCAGCACTCGTGGTAGGTATGGGAAACACGAAGGGCCAGGGCTTGAGCCTGGTCCGTTTTTTCCGCAACCGGAGTATTTTGAAAGAAACAGTACAGAAGGAGGCATTATGATCGAGCTACTTCCTATCTCAATCGGGATAGGTCTCGCCGTGAATCTCTTCCTCTCTGAGCTCTTTGGGATCGCGGGTGGGGGACTGGTTGTGCCGGGTTATCTCGCCTTGCACTTGACTGAGCCTCTGAGCGTGATCGTAACCCTGGCCGCTGGTTTTGCTGCATTCGGGCTGGTGCGAGCCCTCAGTTCCGTGATCATCATCTTCGGCAGACGACGCACGATCCTTATGATTCTCGCGGGTTACCTCATGGGTATGATTGCGCGCTATTTCCTCCCTGCGCAAAGTGAGGAAGCGGCGATCCAATACTCGGTTATCGGCTTCATCGTTCCGGGGTTGATAGCAATCTGGCTCGACAGGCGAGGCGTGGTGGAATCCCTCTGTTCCCTTATCACAGCTTCAGTGGTTGTGCGTCTCATCCTCATACTCATTTTCGGTGCGGGGTTAAATGTATGAAAAAGATTTACTGGAGACCCCAGGGTACGCCCCTCTTTGCATTCGTATTCATCGCCCTTCTCGCGATCGGAGGACTCACTGCTGTTGAGCATTTCCAGATCGTCAAGAAGACGCCCTACTACACTGAGAAGGTGGTTGCCTCCAAGCTCGCCCTGGAAGCTATGGAACTGGTGAAGAACGAGCGACTGAACCGTGGCATCCCGATAGATCCCCAGGCAGATCCGGCAGGGTCGGGTTTGATCGGCTCTTTCGTTACTTCAGTCACCAGCGAAGCCGCTGATCTGGAGGCGAAACAGACCACGGTAAACCCTAATTTCTCAGCCGTCGTAGTCGAGCTGCTGAAAGAAGCGGGGGCAAAGGACGGTGATCCCGTGGCAGTCAGCTTCTCCGGTTCTTTCCCCGCCCTCAATATCGCGGCGTGCGCCGCCATAGCCACGCTCCACCTGAAGCCCATCATCATCTCTTCCGCAAGCTCTTCCCAATGGGGAGCAAACAACCCTGATTTCCTCTGGATCGACATGGAACATTTCCTGAACAGCAAAGGGATTATTCCGTTCCGTTCTATAGCGGCTTCCATGGGCGGGAAACACGATCGGGGAGCAGAGTTGACCGAAAAAGGACGTCAAGAGATTCTCCAGGCCATCAACAGTAACGGGCTGACCCTGATCAAGTCTGCTACGGTGCGTGAAAATATCGATCACCGCATGGGTATCTATTTTGACAAGACGCGCCCGAAGGTCTACCTGAATGTTGGAGGGGGACGGGCCGCTGTGGGTATACGGCCTTTCAAAAGACTTCTGAAACCGGGGCTACTCTTTTCAGACCTGCCGGTAGGCGAGCGGACGGATTCCGTCATACGCCGCTTTCTTAAAGAAGGCGTGCCCGTCATACATTTGGGTGAGATTAAAGAGCTTGCCCGGCAGTACCGGCTGCCGGTAAGCCCCACAACGATGCCCAAGATAGGGGAAGGAAGCGTCTATTACCAGAAAAGCTACAATCTCTGGCTGGCGGGTGCCACGTTGCTGGCGATTATACTCGGTCTTTACGTGTTTGCGCGATCAGATTGGGGGTTCCGCATGCTTCAGGCCTCGCCCTATAAGAAGGAGACCGGCCCGCCGGAGCCTATGATCTGATACCGATTTGCCTTCAAGCGTATACCTTCGTTGCCCGTCGGCCTGTTCTTACTCGACGTACCATCAGGTACGCCTGCGTAGACCAAGGCTCGGCGCGCCCGGGGTACCCGGCCGCAGGCTGGGTCGGCATCTTGAATCCAAATCGGTATCGGCATCTGATAAATAATGGATGAATAGCATAAGTCGAGGAGCAGAGGAAAACTTCGGGTTCAATTTGTCTTACCGCTTCCTCACTTCTGTCCGATGGATTCATTTATGTCAACGATCATTTGTTCGAGCCTCCCGATCATATCGAGGATATCCTGCTCATTGGCCTTAAGGCCGGGGTTCGACCTGCTCTCTACGATCCTGTAGCGGGCGTTGATCTCGAATTGGGCAGCTTCGATGCCCAGGTCGTTCCTGGCAAACGAGGTAATCGTCCCACAGCCGCTAGCCGCAACATGCTTGTTGAAGACATGCTCCTCAAAACCCTGAAAGGCCTTCTGGATGA
>JADGQN010000438.1 GCA_017881765.1 Syntrophobacterales bacterium
ATCAGACCCCCAATGAAAGATCCCCACGTGCCGGATCGTGATGCACCATACCTTTTTGCGCCTATCGCTCCCGCGTAAAAGTCGAGGAGCAGGACGAGACCGGTAACCACGGACCAACCGACAATCGCTGCCAGGCCGTAAGCTTGCCAGCCTGTTGCAAAACCGTAGACGAGATAACCTGCGTAGATAAGAAGAATGCCTGGAATGACCGGCAGGACCGTTCCCACAAGACCTACCGCCATAATCAGCAGGGTGATAATCGTCCAGAGCGCCTTCATCAAGTAAGTCTAATGGCGGGGAACTGTAATTTCAATCGTACTAACCGGGTCACAACCAAAACCTAAGGAGCGGAGTATCCACCCCTAACGAAATGAGGACCTAGAGAGGGGACTGCTTACAAAGGGTCCCCCGGGGTTCGCCGACCAGAAACAAAGGAGATAAAGGGGCACCGGAATATGGCAAGCCCGGCTCGTTACGGCCGGTACGGACCCTGTTTCGGTATGCAATTTCCGGTCACAACGCCCGTAGCAACGATGGTGACACGCTCGTCCACGGAAGTACTACAAAATATTTGTTGGTACTGCGGCAGACCGGACAATCTATTTCTTGTAACCTGAGGAACATGCAAAAGAATTTCCTAAGACGGCTCGGGTAATAACCTCTGAATATGTGGTATATTTATATAAAGTGATCCTCCTTGGCATTGAAGATGTCACCGACTTGAAGGAGACAGATAAAGCGAGGTAAAGATTCATGAAAGGTCTTAGAGCATTGAAAGCTTCTGAAACCCGGTACCGGAGACTCTTCGAAACGGCCCAGGACGGGATCCTGATCCTCGACGCGGAAACGGGACAGATAGATGACGTGAACCCATTCCTGATGGATATGTTGGGCTATACCTACAAAGATTTCCAGGGAAAGAAGCTCTGGGAGATAGGCGAGTTCAAAGACATCCAGGCAAGTAAAGAGGCGTTCAGGGAATTACAGGACAAAGGGTATGTGCGTTACGACGATTTGCCGCTGGAAACAAAAGGGGGGCGGAACATCAGAGTGGAGTTTGTCAGCAATACCTATCAAGGTGACCATCACAAGGTTATCCAGTGCAATATCCGGGATATCACCAATCGAAAACATGTAGGCCATGAAGTTCAGGAAGCCCGCTCCTACGCCGAAGCGATGATCGAGACCGTGCGTGAACCCCTTCTGGTTTTGGATGAACACCTGAAGGTGCTCTCCGCCAATCGCAGTTTCTACGATACCTTCGGGGTAGCTCCCGGCGAGACTGTTGGAGACTTTATCTACGAGCTCGGAAACGGACAGTGGAACACCCCCCGGCTCCGGAAATTGCTTCGGGATATCCTTAAGAATACGAAGTTCGATAACTATGAGGTTGACCACCTGTTCCCGACCATCGGACATAAATTCATGGTTCTCAATGCCCGTCGGATCTACAAGGAAAACGTCGGCACAAAAATGATTCTCCTTGCCATTGAAGATGTCACGGCGCTGAAGCAGAGAGATGAAACATTGAAAGCTTCTGAAACCCGGTACCGGAGACTCTTCGAAACGGCCCAGGACGGGATTCTGATCCTCGACGCAGACACGGGACAGATAGATGACGTGAACCCGTTCCTTATAGATATGCTGGGCTATGCCTACAAAGATTTCCAGGGAAAGAAGCTCTGGGAGCTCGGTGCGTTCAAAAATATCGAGGCAAGCAAGGTGGCGTTTACGAAACTACAGCACAAAGGCTATGTCCGTTACGAAGATTTACCGCTCACCACAAAAGACGGACGGGAGATTGACGTAGAATTTGTCAGCAATGTGTATCAGGTTAACCATCACAAAGTCATCCAGTGCAATATCCGTGACGTTACCGACAGAAAACTGGCTGAAGAGAAACTCCGGAAGGCACACGATGAGCTGGAGAAGCGGGTAACAGAGCGGACTATTCAACTGTCTGAATCGAACGGGCTGCTCAGGCAGGAAATCGCTGAACGTAAAATCATTGAAGAGCAGTTGGCTGAGTCCCGGGAACGGCTGCGCTACCTCAACACCCATTTGCGGAGTGTCAGGGAAGAGGAAAGGACGTCTCTCTCGCGCGAACTCCATGACGAATTGGGGCAGGTGCTAACGGGCATAAAAATGGATGTCGCATGGATAGGAAGAAAAACACCGGAAGAGAATACCGTGATCGTTGAAAGAGTGAATTCGTTGCTCACGCTCATTGATGATGCCATCTTTTCCGTACAGAGAATTTCGATGGCATTGAGGCCGCCGGCTCTGGACGATTTTGGCCTGCAGGAAGCGATGAAGCTGGCAGCAGAAGATTTCGAAAAGAGGACAAAGGTTGCCTGTGAAATTATCTCGAAGCCGCAGCATATACTCCTCAAAGGGGACATTTCTACGGAGGCCTTTCGTATCTTTCAGGAAGCGCTTACCAACATCGCCCGGCATGCAGGCGCGCAGAAGGTCACCGTATCCTTGCGGCGCGTAGGAGATAGATTCATTATGGAAGTCAGAGATGATGGGAGGGGCATTACAAAAAAAGAGATCAGCGATCCGAAGTCTATCGGATTGACGGGCATGCGCGAACGAGCCTATGCCGTGGGGGGATCTCTGACCGTTACCGGCACGCAGGGAAAAGGGACGACTATTACCTTGAGCGTTCCGCTCAATGAAGGAAAAAAAGAGCCTGAGATACTGAAGCGTCGCCGGAAGAGGAAGCCGAAGGAGGGATGATCGATGCTTCGCGTCATTATTGCCGATGACCACCCGATCGTGCTCAAGGGCCTGAAAGAGATTCTTTCGGAAGGCTTGGACGATGTGCTGCTTGATGGAACCACCACGGGTTATGAACTCATAAACAAGGTCCAGAACAACCAGTACGATTTGGTCCTTCTCGATATTTCTCTTCCTGATATAAATGGCATGGAAGTCCTTAAGGAAATTAAAAAGAAAAAGCCGAAACTCCCCGTCCTTATCGTAAGTATGTACCCCGAAGAGCAATACGCGCTCCGTGCCATGAAGGCCGGGGCACAGGGTTATCTCACAAAACGCAGTGCATCGGATGAGCTGGTGCTGGCGGTGCGTAAAATCTTGTCCGGCAAGAGATATGTCAGCCCTGCATTTGCCGAAAAGATGCTGTATGACTTCGAGTCGAATGTCGAAAAACTCCCACATGAACGACTCTCCGATCGAGAGCTTCAAGTGCTCTGTATGATCGGCGGAGGAAAGGCAGTGAATCAAATCGCCGGAGAGCTCCACGTGAGTGCAAACACGGTGAGGACCTATCGGACCCGCATTTTGGAAAAGATCGGCGTGAAAGGAACCAGTGAATTGATTCATTATGCCATCACGCACCGCCTGGCGGAATAAAAAGAGCCTTCCAGTAAGACGATGTTGTACTGATAGCTTACCGTGTTCAAGACCCGTACACGATGGACGAATATGCATATACTGAGAATAAGTAAATGTCTATCACGGAGTTAAAGCCATGAGAGCAGAAAGAAAAAAGGGTCTTATGATCGCGGGCAGTGCTCTCGTCCTGATCGTAATCGCTGCAATTGCGGCTGTCCTTCTATTCAATATCAATGTTTACAAGTCGAAGATCGAAACCGCTGTCTCCGAGGCGACCGGCCTGGATGTCAGGATTACCGGGAAGATGGGGCTCTCTTTCTTTCCTTTTGGCGTATCGGCAAAGGATATCCATGTCGCCGCCGAGGGAGGCGACATCTTGTCCATTGAGAGCCTCAAATTGGGGGCGGAGTTGATGCCCCTGCTGAAGAAGCAACTCAAACTCACGGGTTGCGAGCTTATCAAGCCGGCCATCACAATCGTGAAGGACGCCGACGGGAAATACAATTTTGAAAGTACTAAAAAAGTATCGACGATAGGGTGGCCCGGAACGGCTTCCGCTTTGCGTGAGCTCAAGCTGTCCAAAGGGGCACTTGTCTATCTTGACAAGAAGACCGGTGAAAAAACCGAGTTGAAAGAAATCAATCTGGCTACCAGGGACCTCTACATATCGGGCACCTC
>JADGQN010000439.1 GCA_017881765.1 Syntrophobacterales bacterium
GGAAAGGTGACCGACCCGGAGGCGATACGTGCCGCTGTCGCGCGCGCTAAGCAGGAGGCGGGACTTTTGCTCTCCCTTGCCGAGGAAACCAATGTGAAGACCAGGGGGATGCTGCGCAACGTGCTCACGACCGAGGCCGGTGAGTTCTCGAAGATGGGCAAGGTTTTCTGGAAATATGCGGACAAGGTGCCTGCAGCGCAGCTCTTCAGAGCCTTCCAGCTCTACGGCTATTACGCGACGGTCAAGGACATCTCCGCCATGACGGGCGCCGACTTCAACAGCGCGGTGCTTAACGCTTACGCAAAGGAGCTGGGATGGATGGCCGGCCCGCTTTCCGGGCTTGCCATGGAGCTCGCCGATACCACGCTTCAGGCTGCCCGCCAGGGCGCTTACAACATCGTTACCGCCTTCCAGGACTGTGAGGACCTCGTGACTGGCATTCACTCAGTCAAGGGCAGAGAAGAGCTGAACAAGGGCATGAGCATCGATCAGATGATTTCCACGTTCATCGATACGTCGGATGGCAGGGAACGGCTTCGCAACTTCGTCTGGTACCAGGCCCGTCAAGCCTCGATGAGACTCGAAAACAACGTCTGGGTCGAGGATAGCAACATCCAGAATACACTCTACCAGAAGTGCTACAACCCGATCGTGGCCATGTGGAAAGAGAAACGGCTGGAAAAGATCAGCGCCTTCAACCAGATTTTCCACGAGTTCGACAAGATGGCCACGGCAAGTAAGGCCGTAATCTCGATCGATCCCTATGGCGATCCGGTGCCCTTGAGGGAGCAAACAAAGGAAGGCAAGATCGCCAGGGTTACGATCAATGGCGCCACCTCCCAGGATCAGCCGAGGATGCTCGACCTGGTGAAGAGAATGAATGCGGCACTGGCAGCAGTCGAAGGTGGCAAGGGGGATGTGATTTTCGCTTCGCTAGGCCATGAGCTTTCGCTGGACGGGAAGGGGCAGCCGAAGCAGTATGCTCCCGTGCGCCTGCCCGTGACGTTTGCGCAGCCGGGCGACCACGTGGCGCGCCTCTCGATCGACATGAACGTAACCGGGACCTTCGTATCGGATGACTTGACACAGCAGGCTCTGCTCCAAGGGTACCGGAAACAGTATACCTGTGCGGCAACGCTTCCGTTCAGCGTGGTGGAAGATGCTACTCAGGTGCGGTTCAGAGTGGACGGTCCCGGAAAGGTCAAGGTCGGACAATCGTTTCAGCTTACGGCTGTGATCGAAGAGAGCCAGGTGCCCGCGAAGGCGATACAGATTGCCTGGGGGAGCGTGACGAGCGGCCAGCGGCTGGTTAACGGTTATGCAGACAGGGTCGCGAGGGCGGAGCAGACCACAGGCAGATACCAGTACCTTGCGGAGGCTTTTGCCATGGAGCACGACCGGATGGTCCGGCTGGGAGACGCCCGCTGCGTCGTGGAGGTCGTCGCCGATGAACCTCAAAAGCCGCAGGGCCCTGGTTTCCTCGACATGCTGGGAAATATAGCCCAGGAGCTTCAGAAGCAGACGGCGCAGCCGCCCGCGGTGAAAAAGCCGGACCCGGTCAAGCCGGAGCCGCCGAAGCCGCAGGTCGCAGAGAAGCCGGTGGAAAAGAAGCAGGTAGCTTCGACGGGCTCGAACCAGCAGAAAGACCTCGCCGAGAATGAGGCACTGTGCGAGTGCGTCAACCGGTACCTGACCGGACCGAGGACGGAGGAGCAGCGGCGCAGCTATGACAAGTGGTGCACGGACAAGGAGCGGTGCAAGGGGACGGAGATCTTCCTGCGAGAACCGTTCAAATATAAACGGGATGGCAACTACTGTTGGGGGTACGAAGAGTGCCGCGAACACAGCTATGATCCCGCGACCAAGCAAACAAGCATCCGCAACTGCGGCTCCTTCAGCGGCGCCTATTACATCTATCAGGCAAAGGAGATGTGCGCGAAGGTAAAGAAATAGATAAGTGGCCGCCGAGTTGAAGAAACCTGAGAAGAGGGAGAAGAAGAAACAGCCACGGTCCGGACGCGGAGACTCTCCTGCGTGGTTGAACAGAGGGCCATGAGCGGGAGCTGATGAGAGCAATGAAAAAAATAATGCCCGACGTTGGCCACTTATTTTTCAAATTTGTTGCAGGAACAACCATAGCCCTGATCATGCTGCTGGGTCTAGCTGTTGGCGGTGGGGCATTCACTGCAAAGAAGGAACAGACCTCCACAGAAAGCAACAAGACGGAAGAAGGCACAAAGAAGGCTGCTCCTGCGCAAAGCACGGAACAAGTATCTCAAAAAGAAGAAAAGACATATGTCGTGCCGATAGATTCGAGCGTCAAACGGGTCAGCTTCGCGGTAGTCTTCAGACCGGAGCGTAGGGATAGGACGTACGATCTTCTTGAGCGAACCGGCGGCCAGAGTTTTTATCTAAGTCCGTCAGAAGTCAACAAAGTTTCTAAGATTGCGATTGCGACTCGCGGAGAACCTATTCTAATAGTCAATGACGAATTAGTCGGCAGCTCAGAGCGAGATATCTCTATCGTGCGACCCTCTGGTGAAAAAGTAATAGCTCGGGACGCCAAGGTAGATATAACCGATTGGTCAGCCGGCAAGGTCACCACGATAGCAAATCCGGAATTCGGAGCCTGGCGGTTGAAGATTGCCGGTAGCGGACAATTCTCCATCCGCGTTACAGCTGAGACTGCTATCAACATAACACGATTCAATTTCGTCAAGCTGGGCGGCAGGCCGGGACATGAGGGGTATTTCCCAATCGATAAGGAACCCGCTATCGGGGCTGAACAGATACTGCAGGTTCAACTATCAGAGGACTCGGAAACAAGTGGATCGCCGCAATGGAGTACGGTCGACGAAGCCGGCAAGCTGATTCAATCATTGAAGTTTTATGCGGTCACCCGTGGTACCTTTGGAGAATTTGCCGGAGTGATAAAGGTGCCTTCACAGGATTTTCGCATTATGGCACTCGGGACAGATAAGAATGGGCGCACCTACCAGCGCATGTGCGCTCCTCTCATCCACCCTGTTTCTAAACCGGCCCCGCTTGCGGCAACAGAAATTCAGGATTTTATTAAGAGCGCTGAAGAATCGCAGTATCTTCAACAAAATATCGCTAACGCAAAAGTTTGGGATGTACGTGACGAGCTTTTGCTTTCAAAGCACGGGCATCCTCTGGGCATCCGATTGAGCTATTCAGTCCGTTTTCCACGGACCATGCGATATGGTCAGAGCCAGGTAGTACAGGCAAGCTTTGGAAAATATTTCGTATACATGCAGCCAAAAAATATTGTAGTCGACCCGTTCATAAACTACACAGAAGGTTATATAGGCGGCACTGATTACAGGTTTCGAATTGATATGTGGCCTTTCTTCATCAGGGATAATGATCGAACGGGAAATTATTGTATCTGGCACGTTCCGGCAGTTGATGAATTCTCCAGAAATGAATCCAGGGTTAGATTTAAGATCAGGATTCCGGACGCGAACTTTGAAGGCCTAACGGAAAATTCTTACAGTCCGAGTCTGTTTTACAATGGTGCCACTCAAGAAGGGGCGAAGGATTGTGTTTACTGACAGCATTTCTTTCTCCTCCAACTTGAAGCAGCCACCGTTCGATCGCCGGTGAGCAATGGGGACGTCCTTAGACGGTAGGACGCCGGACGGGACATTGGTGAAATATGCGCATTTGGAGATGGCTGGCCTGCAGCACCTCGATTGCGGCGTCTACCCCCTTAGGGACCTTGGACTCCGATTCTGAAAGCTGGTTGCCCGTTCGCCTGCAGAAGGACCTGCCGCTTCCTGCAATCTTTGGCATGAAACAGCTGCTTGGGGCTCTTCCTGATGAAGACCGTGCCGCACGCGCACGTCGTTTCGCCATAGGTACGCACCATCATCGGCTCAACATGGGTGTGGAGGAGCCGCGAGCAGGCCCTGCAGTAGCCCGGCTCATTTGCCATATCCAGGTCATCGCCGCATCGGGAACAGACGAGAGAACCCGATCTCTTTGGATGATTGATATAGA
>JADGQN010000098.1 GCA_017881765.1 Syntrophobacterales bacterium
GGGCTCAGTCCCAGCGCGAAGGGCTTTACCGAATTGACCCTTTCAACCTTTGCTTCGCAGCATACCTAGAAAACGCTCTGCCAGAGCCTGCGCAAAGGGCTCATCCATAATCGAGCAATCCATCTCCACGATCTCGATGTTACTGTTGCGCAAGTGTTTCTTCAAATTCTTGATGAAGACCTTATCCAATTCAGGATCGTACAGCGGCATCCCCTCAACACTCAGGGAGGAAAAACCGCGCAAAGGGATGTAAAGAGAGACCGAGGCCTTTGCCGTGTTCAGTTTCTCAGCGAAAGCCTTTGCCGTGGTCTGCAGCTCCGCTTTTGATGTCCGCGCCTGGACGCGCATTTCATCCTGGAAATAGAGTTTCCTCTTTTCAATTTTCCGCTGTTTCCAGATCGGATCCGTGAGCCTCCGCTCGTAAGGGCCGCAGCTGAACATGTCGAAGCCACAGAGGGTCATGACAATGGGTATTGTGGTTGAGAGCTCGCCTGTCAGTCGTTCCATGCCCGCACTGCGGTTACCTCCAAGGATTGCCTCTGACAGTCCCGCGGGAGAGAGATCTACTAATCCCCGGAAGAGCCCATCCACGGTCATCTCTTCCATCACACGCTCGCCGATACCCTGGGCGTGGAAGGGGATTACCTCGAGCCCTTCTCTTTCCAGTATACCCCTCACCTTCCGCGCGCAGACTTCACAAAACTGAAACTCGGCCATCCCTATCTGGCGCCCATCCGTCAACTTCTCAGTTTTGCCGAACGCTGAAACACCGGCCACCATGGCTGCAAAGCGCTCCAGCACGTTCCGCACAAAGGAGCTCATGCCGTTTATGTCTACGCATGAATGAAAGATGGTAATGTCTTTGTATCCGTAATAGCGGCCGGCGTACATGGGCATCGCGGCCGAACTTGAAAGTATCATCTTGGGAAATCCGAAAGGGAGTCGTCTCATCACCCAGGAGAAAAATGTTGAACTGCTGGCACCGCCGAGTCCTGCGATGCAGTCAATCGAGCCCCTGCTATAGAGTTCCTGGCTGATCTTTGTGGCACCCTTGATCATGTGATCCATAGGTTCCGACGTGCCCTTGCTGCTCTGTATGAGGTCGAAGGTGACGCCGGCTTCCTTCGCCACATCGACGCAGCTGTACTCGGCCGGACCCTCTTTATACGCGCCCATGGATATATCCATGAGTATCACCTTGCAGCCATGCTCTTCCATGAGGCTCTTTGCGTGCAGAGTCTCGTTGTATCTCGTGTCGAGGCTGCTCAGAAGTAATACAGTTGCCATCAGGGAACCTCCCAGAGTACAGGTAGGAACAGGAAAAAGATAAAGCAGGTAGAGGTAACGACTAAAACGAAGGTTAAGGCAGAGGTTAGACACAAGGCTTGGGTTCTTCTCTCAACCTTGGTTCTTGTGGTTTCCTCAACCTGTGCTTTTGTTCTTACCTGCTCCTCTCCTCTACCTTTTTTTCGTTTTTACCTCTACCTGTATTATCTCTTACCTGTTCTTTAAAGTCCTGCTGTCAATCCCTTGATGAAGTAAGGGATCTCTACCCTGCGTGTCGGGGCCAGGATTTTGCTCTGGTAATCCATTACGTACTTTGATTTCAGGGTCCTTGTGAGCATGCGATACTCATCCGTGTCGATCGCTTTGGCAATCTCCTCTATGGCCCGGCTCGTACCTTCCACAAGTATGAAAGGACCGGAGCCGATTACCGCTTTCCATATATTCGTCACTCTGATGCCAAGCTGCTCCATCTTGGGAATGAACTCGGCTTCCAGGAACTCCCTGTAACCCTTTTCCATACCGGGGAGGATGTTGAATAACTGATTGAATTTCCAGACGCCGAGCTGCACCTCATATCTGTCAACCTTGATCGGCCCGTAGGATACATAGAGCTTGCTGGAGTAATTCCTTATAAGCGGAAATATTTCTTCCAGGAGATCCGCATATTCATCAGATCCGATGGCCTTCTGGAAGGCAAGGAGATCCTCTGTAGTGGACACGCCCACAATACGGGGTCCGGCACCAACCACCACATAGTATGCGCCGACGAGCCTCAGCCCCGTCTTTTCGTACGTAGGAATATATTTGCTGAGGATAAACTCCTGGTATTCCTTCTCCTTGTTCTCCACCACGTCCCAGTACTGTGCGAATAGTATAGCCATGGCTCCTCCTGGAATATACGCAAAACTCTTACTTCCTGAATAGCTGCAACATGAGATCGATCACATACTCCTCGTCCTTGTGCGCCTCTTTTTTGGCAAATTTTGCACCTCTGGCCTGGACCCAGAAAATGCTCTCAGGAAAGGAAAACCGCTTGTCGACCACCCATTCCATGTCTTGAGGCACACCGAAATACGTCTCAACGTCCTTGGCGACCCTCACGATTTCAAGGATTTCATCGTCGTTGATGCAGGGTTGGTCTTTAAGTTCCTCCGAGACGTCGCAAATGCGTGTACCACAGGTATCATAGACGACCATCTTTGTCTTGGCGGCAACCGATTTCGATTCAATGATCATATCGTGCTTGTGGACGACGAAGGAATCAGGCGTAATATCTCCACTGACGACGCTCTCTCCGAGGCCGAAGTTGCCCTCTACAATGGCCCGGTCTGTATCACCGATGTTCGGCAGAAGCGTCAATATGACGCCCGCACACCTGGCCTCAATCATCATAATAACCGCCACGCCGATCGGCGCCCAGGAAATGGGCATGTTCTGCTGAATCCTGAAGGCGATGGCCCTTGTAGTAAAGGCGCTGCCCCACACTTTTTTCACGTGTTCGATGATGGCTTTCTCGCCGGCGACGTTCAGATAGGTTTCCATCTGGCCCGGCATACTTACAGCCCCACTTGACCTCACTGCGCAAGCCACCTGGTCGATGGCCACTTTTTCTTGCAGCCCCGAATAATAACGGCCTATATCGGCTGCAAGGTCGGGGGGCATCGGGCACTCCTCGATTGCCCCCCTTATCTGAGCACTCGTTTCTATCATTTTTCCCATATCCTGTTCCACGTCAAGGCCCGTGGCCACCGCTTCTTCAACGATTTGGCTCACCTTTTCCTTCAGTCCGGTAGCCTCCATGAAGTGCTCATAGGCCTTGACGGAGAGCGCAAAGCCGTAGGGTACACGAAGCCCCTGCCTTATCAGTTCTCCCAGGTTGGCGCACTTCTTGCCCACAAGATCGTTATATTCTTTCGACAGCTCGTCAAGCCAGTATATTTCCTTCACTTCCATGGCACTCTCCCCGTACCAGGTTGCCTTCATTCATAGACCCGTGTTTGGACACGGGCACCCCTCTTCGTTGGCCTGCGGAGGCACGACTCCGACGTACTAATAGTACGCCTCCGTCGCTATCCTCCTGGTCGCCCGGGGCACCCGGCCGAAGGCTGGGTCGTATTTTTGAATGCAACCTGGTATCAGCCGGCTGCTCACCTTTCTATTTGTTGAGGATGAAAACCGTACCCATGTTGGCGTCCAACCTCACTGTCATGCCATCCTTCAGTACTTTCGTCCCCTCAAACACGTTCATCACGACCGGTATTCCAAACTCCCTGCCCACGATAGCGGCGTGAGATAAGCTTGCGCCTCGGTCGACGATAACGCCGCCGAGGAGGGAGAATACCGGTGTCCAGCTAGGAGAGGTAGTGGGCGCCACGAGAATATCACCCTTCTCGATCTTCGAAAGCTCGGTCTCAGTCCAGACGACCTTCACCTTGCCTTCGATGACCCCGGGTGAACCGCAAACCCCGTAGAGATCTGCCTTCAGCTCCGGTCTTGCCACCGGCATCGTGCCGACAACCACTTTGAGGGCGATCGGATCGAGAGATTCGACCAATGCCTTCATCGCCTCTTCAATGGTGAAGCCTTCCTTCATGATCATGGGTACGTTACCTTTTTCGCTCCAACCCTGCCAGTCGGCTTTTCTCCGGCTTACCATGGACCTCATGTTGAACATGCCCGGATTGATACCGGCTCGCCTTACCTCATCGGGGATTAAGAAGAACATATCTTCGGCGTTGTCAATCGCACCTGCCTTGACCCAGCGTCTTCCAAGCCCCAGTGCACTTCTTCTGATCATCGCGTGGGTGTAGAGATCGAGGTAGTGGTTGTGCTCTTCGCTAAACCTGGAGCTGCTCTGGGCAAGCTTCAAGATCATCTGGAACCAGCTTCTCTGCTCCGGCGCGATCTTTGCCAGTACCTCCTTCTCTGTTGCTATGCGCTCTACCTCACGTTTTTTGCGCTCATCGTCAAGGCTGTAGCTCACGCCCCTTTCGAGACTCATCTTGATCACGTTGAAGGCGGGCGTCGGATCCTCAAGCCACGTCGGTACGTTGATCTCTGCCATGCGTTCCATTCTGATTCCGGCCTCTTTCTCCATGAAGTCGTCAAATTTTTTGAGGAACTCCTGACCCTTCGGTGCAGACTTCAGGGCATCTCTCACTTTTTCACCCGATGTCTTGAGGAAGGTATCCTTAAGCCCCATCTCCTGAGCCAGTTTTGCCAGCTCGAAGAGCCCCTTATCAACTTGGAAGCTCTTGTTATCGAAACCGCTGGTGAGCTTGTGGAATTGGGGGCTCGTATCATCGATGCCGAGGAGTTGCTTCGTCAGCTGCTCGAAGAGCACGAAGGCCGTGTACACGCCGTACATCATGTACATATGTATTTCCCACATACGCCGCGTGGTATCGATCGTCTCCTCAAAATTTGCGAGAAGCTGGATGTTCGATGCGGTATCCAGATTGAGCGATTTCAGTTTCTCGTACCGGCCTACGATCTCGTCCACAAAGCCCTGCCAGATACCGTCAAAGTTCTCGATGAGGGGCCGTATGGCGATCTTGAAGCGCTCCTCGCGGGCCTTTCTTTCATTCGGGTCGGTGACCAGCAGTAGTGCCAGATATCCGCCGCCATCCTTGAACCTCCAGTCCCACCCCTTGACTGTCGGCAGGGATAGCGATTCGGCTCCATACTGCATGCCGTGGCGGCAGAAGTTGATCCAGAACCAGCCGAACATGGGCGTCCAGGGCGGCACCGAATGCGTCGCGTCCTGGAACCAACAAGGTGATATGTCGAAATCCGTGCTCTCATCAAACTCAAGCCCTGGTACGCAGTCATACACCTTCATAATTACTCCCCCTTTTTGTTTATTAGTGCATTGCTCTTCCGCCATCGACGAGGATGGTCTGACCAGTAATGAAGTCAGCCTCGTCTGAGGAAAAAAGTAATGCAGCACCCACGATATCTTCAGCCACACCGAGCCTCCCTAAAGGCGTCTTCGACGCATCGTACTTGGTGACATCGGCGATGGTCCTGCTTCCCTCTGTGTCGGTAAAACCCGGCGCAATGGCATTGATGCATATGTTGTGCGGCCCGAGCTCTATGGCAAGGGCGCGCGTGAGCCCCACGATAGCACCTTTACTGGCAACGTAATGGACAAAGCCGTGAGACCCGGTAAAGAAAACCTCTGACGTCATGTTGACTATTTTGCCCTTTCCCTGTTCTTTCATGTAAGGAAAGACGGCCTTCACGCACTGCCAGGTCCCTTTTACGTTGACGCTCATCAGGTTATCCCATTCTTCCTCGCTGATCTCGTAGAAGTTCTTTCTCTTAAGGCCTCCGTAAAACGCGGCATTGTTGATAAGAATGTCGATCTTCCCGAACCTGTCTTTCGTGAACTTCGCCATGCTCTCGGTCTGTTCCCTGGAGGTGATGTCGATCTGGAGAAGCTCGCCTTCTGAGTCCACCTCTCTTATGTTGCGGACTGTCTCTTCGAGCCCCCCTATGTCCTTGTCCGTTGCCAATACCTTAGCACCTTCCCGGGCAAGCCCCACACAGAAAATTCTGCCCAGGCCCCTTCCGGCACCAGTAACAATGGCAACCTTACCTTCCAGTCTCTTCATCTCTCCTCCTGGGGGGTGGCGAGTCAAAACCTCATCTGCTTCGTTGCCTGCGCCTTACCTCACTCCGACGTACATCTAGTACGCCTCCGTTCGTCACGGCTTGAGCGCCTCGCATCTGAAGGCTTTTACTCGCCACCCCCGGAATGTGTCATCCACTCTCAAATGCCTTACTCGCCACCCAGAATTTGTCGTGGTCGCTCTCTGAAACATTTTACTCGTCACCCGGAATGTGTCTCATCATCTGCTCTTACTGATTTTCCGTTCACTATCCACTATCCGCTTATTTGCCTTGCCCCACGTTCCAGCTTTACGATCGTCGTTCCTGTGGCCAGGCCCGTCTCGCGTGCAATGGCCGGACATTTTACCTTGAGCATAAAGATTGCGGGCTTGGTCTGGAGTTCGCCTGCTAGTGCTTCGTAGCTTCCGGTCCCCTTGGCCAGCACGAGATCCGCATCGTGAAGAGCCTGTATGGCAAGTGGTTCCAAGTCTGCAGGCGTGAGAAATCCCTTTACTGTTATGATGCTGTCTACCAGGCCGTCCAGTCCGAAGAAAAGGGCGTCACTTATCGTGGCGTCCTCGAAAAAGGTGTTTTTCTTCACGACGAGTGTCACGTATTTTCCCATCGCCTTGAGCTGCGTCAGGACAAGTGAGTCGAAACCGATCTCGCCGGCGTTGTCCGTCACGTAGAGCACACGGTGGGCAGCCTTGATCGCGTCGTAGACGTCGCCCACAACGGCCGGAGCAGGGCTTTCCCCGCTCATGAGGGAGCGCATTTCCGAGAAGGTATACGCGCCTGAAGGCGCACTAAGAGGTGAAACATTTGCTGCGGCCGCGAGGAAGCAGGCCCGCTCGAACCCCGTTTGAGCAGTATTTGCATTCATGATGTGCGTGGCTGCTTCCGGTAAGAGACGTTTTGCGTGTTCGTTGCTTTCAGCTTTCAGCTGCTCGTAATGCTTTGCGAGCATAGGGGTAGTTTCAAGAGCGGCCCACACCGTGCTGTTGCAAAGCGTTCCTACGTTGGCAGTAGGCGTGGTCTCTTTAAGAAGGATGCCCACAATCCGCCTGGTCAACGCTGACGCGTCCTCAGAAGCGGTATGTGCCGCGGCTCGTTCATAGACCCAGTGAACAAGGCAAGCACCGCATTCCGGATGAGGCTTCACACGCTTCCCCTTAATGGATAAAGATCTGTTTTCTGAACCCCGACCCCTTGAACCCTTTGTCCCTCGAACCCTGCTTTAGAACGCTCTTCCCTCCCACGGCTTGTACTTTAACTTATAGTCCTGAGAGATAATCTTGTAGCAGTTGTATCCGCTGCCGCGGCCGATGCCGTGTGCGGAGTGCGCTGCCGATGAACAAAGGTAATAGTTCTTCACCGGCATGCAGTAGTTGGAGATTTCCGGGAAGGGACGCATCCTGCCAAGGTGGCTCAGGTCAGAATCGAGTGCTCCCCATCCACCACCGGGCATGCACGGATTACGGTTCACCACGTCATCAGGCGTCGTGATGAAGGCTTCGATGAAGTTGTCCATCGTGACATTGGGGGCATACTTTGCCCACTCTTTCACCATTCTTCCCACGACCTCCCGTTTCATCTTCAGCCACTCTTTCTCGGAAAAGTTGCGCCACGGGCACGTGAACTCTTCGAGGAGTGCGGTAAACCTCCCCGCGGGTGCTCGGGTTCTATCCCATTGCGAGTCCGGAGCAACGAGGAGATAGAGCTTGTTGGCAATACCGAGATCCCAGCGTTCCTGCTGATACTTGCCGCTCAGGAGGTATTCAGGGTCCGCTTCGCCGAAATACAAGCGCGGCACCATACCTAAATCCGGGTTCATCGGGTATTTGGGCGCTTCCATGAGCGCAATATTACCCCAAAAGAGCTGTGTGCGCTCATAGCCCGTATCTTCCAATCTCGGAGGTTTTTCCTTCAGCTTCTGCGCCTTAGCCCACACGCCCGGGGGTACATGCTCTTTGCCCAGTGCCTCCAGTGTCAGCTCGACGCTGAGGTCGCTGATCACGATGTCGGCAGCGATCTCGGTCCCATTCTTCAACTTTATCCCTTTGGCAGCGCCATTCTCTACCAGGACCTTTTCAACCTCGCTCAGCACATAGAACTCGCCACCGTAACTTTCAAACGCGCGGAGCAAGGCATGCGTTATGGAGTGAGTTCCACCTATGACAATCGCAGCCGCATCCATGGAAAAGACAAGGCCGAGGGCGTGAATGTGATAGTAAAGCCCGGGCTGGTCGCAGGGAAAGAGCCCGTTCGAGGTCTGCATGGCCCTCATATAGAAGGTCTGCACCTCGGGACTTTCAAAGAGGTCGGTAGCAATCTGCCCCACCGTCATGGTCGCGTACTTCGGATCGATCCCGTTTTTCGGATCATCGAAGAGCTCCTCCAGAGGATCTTTGTCTCCCCATTCCCCGGGGGCGGTGTAGCGGTATTTGCCGAACGCAGCCCTCCATTTGTTCTTGTATTTGTATATCAAGTCTTCAACTACGTGAGCATCGTGCTTGCTAAACTTTCCCACTTCGTCGACCATGAGCTGGGCATTGGCGGATGAAAACTCGGCCCTCCCCGTCACAGGGTCCACGACATGGAAGATGGTCTTACCCAAAATGTATTTTCCGCTGGGATAGATCCATGCCTCGTTATACTCGGGGAATGTGTAAACGAGCCCATATTCCCTCAGGTTGAAATCGGCATAGGCCGGATGGCCGTAAAACCGGGTGAAATGGGCACAAGGGTTCTGAATAAAGCCCGGGAGCGGCAACTCCTCGCCGCATGCGCCGCCGCCCATTTCGTGCCATCTCTCGAACATGGCGGTCTTGAGACCTGCCTTTGCCAAATAGCAGGCAATGATCGTCGCGTGGTGTCCACCTCCAACTATCACTGCATCATATTTCTTATCCGGCATGCTGACCTCCTTGATGTATACGCTTCATCATCGTCTTGGTGGAATAGGTCCGGGCCCTTGTTTGGCCAGCGCTGAAGGAATAGGTCCCGGCCCTGTCCTGGGTGCAGCCTGAGCAGCCGTTGCGGCGGCGGGTCCTGGAGCACCTGCAGCGGCCGTCTCCGCTGTCGCAGGTGTTGCATAAACCGGGTCCTTGGAGAAAAAGAATTTAATCCCCTTCAAGATCAACATGGGATTCGTAAGGACCACCTTTGCCATATGTCTCAGGTCTGACGGGTCCACAAAAGCCCTTACCGTCCAGTTGACCGGGCTAACCACTTGTATGACCATGAGCATTCTCATCGGCTCGAGTCTTCCCTCTTTAGGGGGCTCCAGCGTCGACGGCACCACTTCCGTGGTCTCTATCTTTGCCACCTTAGCCGTAAGCAACGTTCTTCCTAAACCGGTCGATCGTACGAACATCGTTCCTCCCTTTCTCGTCTATCTAGTCCACCTGGTCGGCCAGATAGACTAAATGACCAAATAGACATTTTTGTCGTCCTCAAAACAGCCCGAGGTCTCTGGCTTCTTTAACGCCCCTGGCTTCAGGCCACCATTTCTTGATCCCTAAATCCTCAGCTATTTTTTCCGCTGCGTTGAAGCCGGGACCATACGTGATCATGCCACCCGAGTGCGTGCAGGCCCCCGCGAGGTAAAGTTTTTTTATCGGTGCGTCGTGCTGGCTGCAGTACTCATTCGGTCTGAAATAGCCCATCTGCAAGGGCAGATACGCGCCTTGCTTGAAGCAGCCCTGCTTCATGTCCGGGAACTTGTTCTCGGTGTCGAGGGGCGTCCCGATGTAATCCCAGACCATCGTCTCCGCGTTCATATTGGGTGCATATTTACCCAGCGTTGCCTTGCATTGCTCGGCGTACTCCCTTCTCATGCGCATCCAGGCTTGGGGCCCGCCGTTCTTGAGGTTATACGGCGCGCATTCCATCGAAATGAGACCGATGTGCTTGACGGCGCTGTCGGGCCGGCGGTGGACCCTGATGGGATCATGCAGCGAGGGAAAACAGCAGTTAAAACCTCCGTTATGCAGCTCGCCCCGCTTGGAGGCCTCAAAATGGCTGACGAGGTCCTCTTCGCTCTCATAGCCTACGACATAGATGAGCGATTTGGAGAGCTCCGGGTCCCCCTTGAGAGCAGTGAATTGCGGCAGTTCCGTGAGTGCCAGATGGACGGTGAAGAAACTCATGTCCGAATAGTGCCACTGGTCGAGCCGCGTGATCAGCTCCGGATCAAGGTACTCCTTCCCGACGTAATCGTAGAAGGTCTGGTGAGGGTTGAGGGAGCTGCAAACAAATTTGTTTGCCTTGATTATGGTGCCGTCATCAAGCTCTACACCCTTTGCCTCGCCCCCTTCGATAACAATCCGTTTGATCATGCAGCCGCTGATTACCCTGCTGCCATGCTCAGAAATATACTTTCCCATCAGGTGGGCGACGTGGTGGGACCCCCCGCGGGAGAGGCGGAAATGCCAGCCGCGATTGATCATGAGGGGCACCAGATATCCGAGACCCTCAAGGTCGTAGTCGAGTCCCCACATGGTCGCGAGGTAGAGGAACAGGGCCCGCACCCGATCATTTTCGAACCACGAGTCTACGATCTGCCTCGGCGTATATCCGGTCAGTTCATCGTCCCACTTCGTTGCCGGATGCAGTTCCAGCTTTGCAGCTTGCTCCAGGCTTGGCAGCGGATTCACGTAACTCGCGGGCGCGAGGAAGATGTCCATGGCCTCCTCTGACCAGGCGACGAAGTTGCGAAAGGACTCCGCATCCTTCTGAGAGAATTTGGCTATCGACTGGGCCGACTTTTCCGTATCCTTGTACAGGGCGAGGTAAGTTCCGTCCTTGAATGGCATAACAATCTGGACATCCGGATAGATCCAGTCGAGGTCGTAGCGCGTGTCCAGTCCAAGATCACGCATCGGCGGCGCATATTCGACCATCATATGGTAGATGGCGTGACTGTCCACGAGCATGCCCGGAAGAAGGAGATTTTCTGTGGCCAGCCCGCCCCCGATCTCATAACGCCTCTCAAGGATTGCCACTTTCAAACCGGCCTTGGCCAGGTAACATGCCGTTGTGAGTCCGTTAGGGCCGCCGCCGATTATGATTCCATCGAATTCAAGCATGATTCCTCCTTTAGACAAACTTTTCGCTACCTTACCTTGTAGCACATCCTCATATTTGGGCAAGGCAAATTAATTTATGCGTGCATAAAGAAAATTGATAGGAAGGGAGAACAGTCTATTGCGGTGGGTGGTTCGTGATGCTAATCCTCGAAATTTTCAGGGTGGGCTAATGCCTCTAGTCGGTCTTCCATCGATTTCTGCAGACATCCGGCATCGGCGCCGCAGGTGTTCCGTTTGGCGAGCCATGCCTTTTGTGCGGCTTTCAACTTTTCAACGTTGGCGCTGGGCACCCATCCTGGCACACTCCTGTCATCCTCAAGATCCCGAGTGGCGTTGGCGTACGCTTCTGCTATGCTCTTATCGAACGAGGCGAGCGATAAAGAACGGCAGATTGTCTTTTCGGAAGGGATCTTTGCCTTGTTACAGTCAAAGGAGGCGACAGGCTTTGCGTTCTCAGGCAAGCGGTTAAGAATGAGAATTGTTTCGTCATACGAGCGCAAGGCCAATTGACCAGTGGGAAGGACAACCATCCACGCGCCTCTGATACCGCCCGCCCGGCCCAAACTAGCGCCCCAGACACGACCCTTGCAGCTCACACTCAGAACATCAACGGGTGCTTCGTCAGCGAGGGGCAATTCGTAGTCCTCGGGTGTGGGCGTTTCAGGCGGGAGTCCTCTGCCGGCCATGCTCTTTTTGATGAGTACACCGGCCGTCATGCGCTTATGCGTTATCATGGGGCCTTCACATAAATCCGGAACTGACGTATTCCATGCAAGTTTGTCCGGAGAAATGGTAAGCAGCCTGCCCTTGTCTCTTGGGTCATTGTATTGGATGTTCCGTGTGCGACTCGATCCCGTATCGATGTTGACTTTTGTGACCTGCCAGGTACCGAGGAGGGACTGCGGGACCGGTGCGGCAGATTCATCTATCGCAAGGGCCGGGCCATGGAGTGTGAAGAAGATTACCAGCAGGTGAAGAGGCCAAATTCTGGAAAAGTTATCTCTTATCGACATCTTGGCTCCCCACTATCATCCACGTAAGCGACCGTAATCTCCGTACAGGTACAGTGCTATTTCGTCATGACGCCGGTTAACCAGCGTTTTAAAGACCTCCCCTGCACTCGCCACAGATTCGTTCATTTTCTGCATCGCGTCCACAATCCGGCCGTGGTTCATTAGATTGGCAACGTCCGTGACCTTCTTGGGCGCGTTGTAGGCAAAACAGACCAGTGCATCGAATTCATGCTGCAAGAGGTCAATCTGGACGGGCCGCTTCACAAATGGTTCGTAATTAGGAAGTAGGCGGGATAGGAGTCGCATTTGCTGCTGGGGTGTAAGGTTGACCAAATCCGAGTTGTTATTAGCGAATTCTTGTGCTTCTCTGCCTGCCAAGCCAGAGGCTTCTGCTACTTTTTGAGCCGTCTCCGGCTTGAGATCGATCGCGATCATATCGTCAATGATGGCTTGCTCTTTGCGGGTTTTCATGTCATAGCCTGGCCCCAACGTAACCCCGCTCGCACCTTTCGGCCAATGTAATCGATTGCTCACACTCTCCTGGCTCTCGTGACTATAAATGAACCGCAAACCATTCTTTGAAGTATGTAAGCTTCGCGGTCGCTGAGAAAGCATGGGAGGAAACGGCTGAGCCATTGCGGTTAGTGCCGAACCAGCAATGAACGAACCGATGCGGAGCATCAGGTCGGCCAGGTTATCG
>JADGQN010000440.1 GCA_017881765.1 Syntrophobacterales bacterium
TTCCAGGATATTCCACCGTCGGATGCAGTGGAAACAAAAATCAGGGAAGCGGCCGCAAAGCTGGAAAAGTTTTACCCCGATATCATGAGTTGCCGTGCGGTCGTCTCTACTCCGCAGAAGCGGCAGCGGAAAGGGAAGCTTCATCACGTACGGCTCGACGTCAGTGTTCCGGGAAAGGAGCTGGTCGTCAACCGTGAGCCCGGTGACCGTGATGCGCACGTTGACATCTATGTTGCAATTCGTGATGCATTCACCGCGATGGAACGTATGCTCCGCGATCACTCCCGTCAGAAACAGGGGATGATAAAGCAGGATGTGACAACGCCCCACGGCCGTGTCAGCAAGCTCTTTCCCAAGGAAGGCTATGGCTTCATTGAAACCCCGGGCGGCGCTGAGATCTACTTTCATCGGAACAGTGTGCTAAACAATAGTTTCACCAAGCTCAAGGCGGGGATGGAGGTCCGTTACGCGGAGGAAGAAGGAGAGAAAGGCCCTCAGGCGAGCACGGTCGAGATCGTGGGCAAGGAGACGAGGCACGACGACAGGAGCCATCCGGTGCAGTGACGGGAAACGAACGTCGACCGCACTGCGGAATGTTCTGGATCAGGTGCAAGAGGCTTTACAAAGGCAGCGTCATGGGCTATAAGTAAAGTAGAGGGGCACCTATGAAGTCCAAACCGTCGAAGGTTGAGCAAGCCCTCCGCCAGACCGAAGAACGCTACCGTCTCCTCGCCGAAAATATAAGTGACGTTATATTCACCCTCGATATGAATCTGCGTTACACCTATTGCAGTCCCTCCATAGAGCGACTCAGGGGGTACACCGTTGAAGAAACGATGACTCAGACGCTGGATCACGTCTTGACTCCTGCCTCCTACGAGGTGGTCAATAAAACTCTGGCTGATGAACTGGCCCGAGAAAAGACGGAGCCAAAAACTCCTTTTTTTTCAAAGACACTCGAACTGGAGCTCACCCGTAAACAGGGCGATGCGGTCTGGGCCGAGGTGAAAGTAAGTTTCCTCCGCGACGGGAAAGGCAATCCGGTAGGGATACTCGGGGTTTCTCGCGACATTACCGAACGCAGGCGGACCGAAGGCCTGCTGCAAAAGGGGCAAGAGACACTCTTCTCCATCCTCGAACAGGCCCCTTACGGCATTCTGCTGACCAACAGAGATGGGCGCGTCCGTTATGCAAACCGTACCTTCACGGATATAACGGGGTACACGCCGGACGATATCCCCACGGAAAGTGCCTGGTTCCGGAACACGCATCCCGGTGAAGCAGACCGTAGCGTATCGATAGATGGCATGAAGACGGGCAAGCCGGCAGGAGAAGGGAGCCGATCATTTCGCATGACCTGCAAGGACCAGCGCATAAAGGATGTCGAATTCAAATCGGCAGTTCTCGATGACGGGAGAGCCGTAACGATGTTGTCCGATGTCACGGCGCGGAGGCGGGCGGAAGAGGAGGTCCGGAGGCTGAACGAGGAGCTCGAGAAACGGGTGACTGAGCGCACGGCAGAGCTCGAGGCGGCCAACAAAGAACTCGAAGCCTTTTCTTACTCGGTTTCGCATGATCTCATGGTACCTCTACTGGCCATTGAAGGTTTCGCTCGTCTGCTTGGCAAGCAAGAGACCAACCGTCTTCAAGCCAAGGGTGCCGGCTTCGTGGAGATCATTCTCGAAAATGTCAGGCGGATGCAGCAGCTTATCAGCGGTCTGCTGGCATTCTCTCGATCGGCCCATGAGAGCGTTGAGTTGTCAGCCATCGACGTGTCGGAGATAGCGGACGCTGTGTTTAAGGAAATGAGAGCGACGGCTCAGGGCCGCGTACTCCAATTCTCTTGCAGGTCTCTTCCTACGGGCCTCGGGGACCGGGTGATGATCCGGCAGGTCATTGCCAATCTCCTTTCCAATGCCATCAAATTTACCAAGCCGCGAGAGACTGCATCCATCGAGATTGGAGGTTGGTCCGAAGAGGGACGCAACGTCTACTACGTCAAGGATAACGGTGTCGGCTTCGACATGCAGTATGCAGGCAGGCTCTTCAATGTGTTCGAACGGCTGCACAACAGGGAAGAATTTGGTGGAACCGGCGTCGGCCTCTCTATTGTCGAACGTATCATAGCCCGGCACGGTGGCAGAGTCTGGGCTGAAGGCAAGGTCGACGAAGGCGCAACCTTCTATTTTACGCTTCCACGGGCCGCCAGTGTCCAGGCCGCGGCACAATAGGTTCAGATCTCCAGTCCCTCCGCCATATCTTGAATCTGAAGTTCTCTCAGTTCATCGATCGTGGGAAGACCCCGGTCCGACCATCCACGAAGCTGAGAATTGTGCAACCGGGCGGCTTTTCCGCAATTGACAACTGATCCCGCAGGATTTTTGTTGACAAGCTGTCCCACATCGGTTGTCCTTTTACTGGAGACCACGGAACAAATCGATAAGGGACGATGTCTAACAGAATAGATATACAGGCTCCGGTCGCGGTGGATGAGGATTACGAGGCCGTATGCGCGTGCCAGAAAGGTGATGCCGATGCCTTCGAGCCCCTGGTTGAAAAATACCAGAAGAAGATGCTCAACGTCGCTTACAGGATGACCGGGGACTATGAAGAGGCCTGTGAAATAGTACAGGAAGCATTTCTCTCCGCATATCGGGCCATAAAGAAGTTCAGGGGAGAGGCGCGGTTTGCCACCTGGCTTTACGGCATCACGGTCAATCACGCCAAGAATCGAATGAAACAGATGCAATCCCGATCACACCACGAAGTACCATCGCTGGACGATCCTGTGGAGACTGAGAACGGGCGGCTAGCTCATGACCCTCCTTCTGACGAGGTTCCGATTGTGGAACAGCTCGAAAAAAAAGAAATCCAGATGAAAGTGCAGGCATGCATCAACTCTCTCGAGGAAGAGTACAGGGAGGTACTCGTCCTGCGAGATATCCAGGGATTTTCCTATGAAGAGATACATGATATCCTTAAGATACCCGATGGCACGGTCAAGTCACGCCTCTTCAGGGCGAGGGACGCAATGAAGCATTGTTTAAAAAGGGTGATAAGCGACCTATGACAGAGTGCAAGTATACCCAGGAGATGCTGCCGGCCTTTTTTGAAGGGGTCCTCTCTCCCGATGAGAAGACGCTGCTTCTTGAACATCTCGCGACGTGCCGGGAGTGCAAGGACGCCCTGGAGGACCTGAAAAAGGTTGCGCAACTGGTTCAGGGGCTCGATGAAGTAGAACCGCCTCCCTGGTTCACGCAGAAAGTCATGAGCCACGTTCGCGAGGAAGCGGAGCGGAAAAAGAAGAGTCTCGTCGCAAGGCTATTCTATCCGCTCCAGGTGAAAGTCCCGTTACAGGCCCTTGCTTCTGTTCTGATTGTCGTGATGGCACTCTACGTCTACAGATCAGTCGAGCCGGAGATGAAAGTTGTAGAAGCGCCTTCCGAGGTCGCACGCCGGGACATTGCTCTTCCGAAAAATGAAGGGCAGCAACAGTATGACAAGGCGGGTACGGGCACGCCAACCCCGGACAAGACACCTGTGCTGCAGCAAAGGAGGGAGAAAGCCACCGGCACGATCGCCGCTGCCCCACGCTTCGAGGCAGCGAACAAACCTGAAAGGGAAGAGGCATCTCCGCCGGCGAGCCTTGCTGCCGGGTCTGTCACGGCGGAAAAGCAAGAGGCGGTTGCAGACCGGCAGGCGCAGGAGATGAGAGCAGCAGCCCCTTCTCCGGCCCAAAAAGAACCTCCGCAGGCGCAGAAGGCATCTCCGCCAGTGGCCGCGCAAAAAGAGGCTGAGAGCACCGTGCTCGGGGGGAGTCAGGGAAAGATGAAAGAGGCGCGCGACAGATCATTCCCACGGGCGGCGCCCGAAGCCAAACTGTTTTCGCTGAAGAAAGCGGAGCTCACCGGCTTCACGCTCCACGTCAACGATGTCGCAGCCGCGGCCGACGAGATCAAGGGCCTGCTCGGCCAACTCGGTGCACGCAGCATCGCAGCCGAGTCTCG
>JADGQN010000441.1 GCA_017881765.1 Syntrophobacterales bacterium
GGCGCAACAAAAGGGAGCGGCGACGATGTGCAAAGCTATGATGGCGGGTGGTGCATATATGCCCTCAGGTGCAGAAACGGCTACATCTACATCGGGTCGACGAACAACCTGGAGCGGCGGCTCGATGAGCACCGGAAGGGAACAGGCAGCAAGTTCGTCAGGACCCAGCTTCCGTTCGAGCTCGCGCGCATCATCCCGTGCGAAGACGGTCACACTGCCCGCAGCATCGAATACCGCCTGAAACAGTTGAGAAGAAAGAAAAAGCTCGCCGCGCTCGGACTCGATGCTACAGAAAGAGATTGCACTATTCTCTTTACCATGCAAGAATCGATGTTGAAAAAGAAAGCGCGGAGGAACTCAGGAATTAAGAAATAAGGGGGAAGGCATGCGAAGAGCATCCATGATTGTTGTGTTGTTTATTGTTGTGTTCAGCCTGAGCACATCGGTACAGTCCTACGGAAAGGAAGCCTACCCCACGAAACCGATTGAAATTGTGGTTCCGTATCCGCCGGGTACCACGATGGACCTTCTCGCGCGTATGATTGGAAACACGGCGCCCAAATATCTGGGACAGCCTGTGGTGCCCCTCAACAAGCCGGGCGCAGGGGGTAGCCCGGCGGCAGCCGAGGTTATCGCGGCCAAGCCCGACGGCTATAAGATAATGATGACCACGAATTTTTTCTTCGCCTCGACGACCAAAACACAGAAACTTCCTTTCAATCCCTATATCCTGGTCCCGATAGCCAGTTTCCTCGAATACAGGAACGGCATGCTTGTGAAGGGAGATTCGCCGTACAAGACATTGAACGACCTGCTCGACTTCGCAAAGAAGAATCCCGGTAAACTAAGGTGGGGCCACTCCGGACGCGGCACTTCCCAGCACATGTACGGCCTGCTGCTTTTCAGAAAAGCAAAAGTGGAGACGATTGACATCCCCTACAAGGGCAGCCCGGACATGATCTCAGCCGTTCTTGGCGGCCATATTGAGGCAGCCTTCGTCACCTATGGAGCTACTACCGATCACGTCAAAAGCGGGGCTCTGAGATACCTGATCACGGTTGGCGAAAAACGGTACAGCAATTCTCCCACTGTGCCGTGCGCGCCGGAGCTCGGCTTTCCCGATGTCGCGAAGCTCCCGACCTATGTTGGCCTTTATGTCCACAAGGAAACGCCGGAGCCGATCAAGAAAATATTGCTCGATGCGATGACAAAAACGTACCAGGATGCCGAATTCCAGAAACGACTTGAAACCCTTGGCGAGGAGCCCAGATTCGCAGGGCCCGATTCGATGAGAGAGACGATCAAAACGAGTGAAGCGATCGCCGAGCCGATGTTGAAGGAATTCGGGCTCTACGTGGAAGGGAAGTGAAGACTACTGTTTGGGACATACGCCTGAGTCCCTGGCAGACTCCGATCAAAAAGGAGAGCCAAAGTGAACCACCCCACCAGTAACCCTTATGAATCAAGACCTACGCCTGATGGATACCTGACGTATCAAATCATCCCCGTCCCGGACGGCTTGCTGATCGACAAAGATGTCATGGTGGCCATGCCTGACGGCGTGAGGCTGGCATGCAACGTCTATCGTCCGGACAAGCCCGAAAGATTCCCGGTCATTCTGGGCATGACGCCTTACGGGAAGGACCAGAGCCCTCCCGTTTACGGGCCGGATGGCTCTTTCGCGCCGAACTCATATGCGAATTACGTGGCTAGGCTTTATACGGGCGGGATCGGTCTCGGCCACCAGAAGATATCCGTGCTCACCGCCTTTGAATACGCTGACCCTGCCTTCTGGGTGCCTAACGATTACGTGGTCGTGATCGTCGATCAAAGGGGCGGCTTCAAGTCTGGAGGGAAGCTGCCGACTGCTGCCGAGGGCGGGGATGATTTATTCCACCTGATTGAATGGGCAGCCATACAGCCATGGAGTAACGGCAACGTGGGCATGGTAGGTGTCTCGGCCCTGGCGATGAATCAGTACGACGTGGCCAGCCATCAGCCGGCGTCGCCTCATCTGAAGGCCATCATCCCCTGGGAAGGCCAGTCAGACCGTTACAGGGATAGCGGCTTTTGGGGCGGAATTCCGGAAACGAACTTCACCAAGAGGGTTCTCAAGGCATCCATCCAGACCCTGCCTCCGGAGAAATATCCAGATCAAGCCGCGCAGTTCTGGGCCGCGGGTATTGACCCCGTGACGAACCAGACTATGTTACGGAATAATGCCAGGCTTGAGCTGATCACGGTTCCCGCCCTGATCTGCGCTACCTGGACGGACAAGGGCACGCACACCCGTGGTACTTTTGAAGTTTTCAGGAGGATCGCCTCCACGGACAAGTGGCTGTATGCCCACGGCGGTAATAAATGGGATCGGTTTTACAGCCGAGAGGGCACCGCGTACCAGAAGAAATTTTTTGATTACTATCTCAAGGATGAACAAAACGGCTGGCAGGATACCTCGCGGGTGCACCTCGAGGTCAGGGAGACCCGGGACGAGTATGCAGTGCGTTTTGAGAACGAGTTCCCTCTGGCCCGTACGCACTATGAGAAGCTCTACCTGAATGGCCGGGATGGGTCCCTGATCCCGGAATCCGAGAAGAGGATCCCGAACGGAAAGGTCATCTATAACTCGGCGCAAGGCGGCAGCGCCTCTTTCGGTATCACCTTTGACGAGGATACCGAGCTGACAGGCTACATGAAGGTCAAGCTCTGGGTATCGTGTAAGGAGGCTGACGACATGGACCTGTTCGTAACGGTCAGAAAGTTCTCGGGTCCCTGTGAAGCGGACACGCCTGTCTGCAGGTCCCTGAAACAGCTGATGGGAGAGGACCGCATTGCTAAAGGAAACGAGATCGCCTTCTGGGGCCATGACGGCTTCTGGCAGGATGTAGCTGCAAGAGGTCAGATGAGGGTTTCCCAGAGGGAGCTGGACCCCGTGCTATCCACGGACTTTCAACCGGTCCAGAAGTTCCAGGGCGAACAGAAACTGAAGCCCGGCCGGATCGTGCCGGTGGAGATCGCGTTTCTGCCTTCCAGCACCCTGTTCCGTAAAGGCGAGAGTTTGCGCCTCTATATTCAAGGTCACTGCCCGAACGAGCACTGGGTGACGCAGTATGAATGGCTGATCAACAGGGGCAACCACGTCATCCACACGGGTGGCAAGCACGACTCCTATCTGCAGATACCCGTGATTCCCCGGTGACCTGCCTGATACCAAGTTGCCTTCATTCATACTCCGGGGCCCGCGTCGCCCACGACCCACTTCGTGGGTACCCCGCGGCAGAGCCCCCGGAGTCACCCCCTCTCGCTCGCCGTGCTCGCTAGATAGATTTCCACGGAGTTGCGTGTGGAAATCTATGACCCGTGTCTGGACACGGGTACCCCTCCTCTTCGTTGCCAGACGGAGGGCCGCCATGTGGTAGCCTGAAAATGTGCCCGATCCTCCCACGGTCACCTTGCCCGGGTTCTTCTTAGCTTGGTCGACGAACTCCTGGAATGTTTTGATGCTGCTGGTGTTGAGAACGGCGAGGGCCAGCGGTGTCCTCTGGAAGAGTGCGACAGGGATGATCTGTTCGGTCTTGTAGCCGACCTCCTGCTGCATCGGCTGAAGAATGATATGCGGGATATTGAATCCGGCCACCGTATAACAATCGGGCTTTGCGTGGGCCAGCTCCTTCCAGCCAAGGGCTCCGCCCCCTTCGACCTTGTAGTCTATGATCACCTTCTGTTTGAAAAGCTTATCCAGGTGCGGTTGCTGGAGACGGGCTACCCTGTCGGACTGCCCGCCCGGGTCAAAGCAGATCATGTAGTTTATCTGCCTGGTCGGAAATGCCTTCTGAGCAAATGCACCGGAGTGAAAAACGAAGATGCAAAGCAGACCGAGAAGCAGCGCTCTAAGCGGAAACCTTTTACTCATGCTCTTCCTCCTTGTCGCGACTTCCACGAGGCCATGGGCGGCTTCGCATTTCTCCTTCTATTACATCCGAAATGATAATTGCGAGAAAGTTT
>JADGQN010000442.1 GCA_017881765.1 Syntrophobacterales bacterium
TTTATGGCATTACGGCAAATGGCCGATATAATAATTACATCTAGCATGGCGCTCTCAACTGCGGCTAACTGACCGCTCTCAAAGGTGATTATGACTGAAACGGGCTCGAAGCAAGTTTCAAAGGTGGAACAATTCTGGAATGCTTTTCAGGCGTGTGTGGAAGAGAACCGGGTGGGGCCTGATCGCTCGGTCTTCTATGTCAGGTGGGCTCAAGAGTTTGTCCGATTCGAACCGGGAAAACGACTGCGTGACCGGACACGACAGGACGTTGAGGCTTTTCTTGCGGACTTGCGAGAGCGGCCCGGCGTCTCGGACTGGCGGGCAAGACAGGCCGAGCATGCCCTGAAGATCCTCTATGAAATCTTTATTCCCGGGTACGCGCCTAAGAGAACAACGACACCGGCACAGGGGAGTGAGAAGGAGATCCCGACCGAGGAAACTGGGCCAACGACGAGTGGCTTTCGCGACCGGGTGATTCCCGGCGAGGTGGAGCGGCTCTTTTCTCCCCTGCTGGATGCCGCGAGACTTGCGCCCTCCGGCTCCAATGCTCAGCCATGGCGGTTCAAGATCGTACGTGACCAGGACACGAAATTGAAGCTGGTCCAAGCGTCGCACAGGCAATCATTCATTGCGGATGCGCCGGTTGTCCTGGTCTGTTGTGTGGATATAGAAGGCTTCCTGAACGGTACGGTCTCGGGCATCCAGGATCTCGGTAAGATCGGGGCGATAGAGGGAAGGATCGTAAAGATTCTGATGGACAGATCGGGTCAGTTCAAGACGATGGACATGGAGCAACTCATCCCCAGAATAACTTTCAATCTGGCGATTGCCGTAGAACATATTGCGCTGCGAGCGTTGGATTTTGGTCTGGGGACTTGCTGGATCAGATTGCTGGACGAAGCGGCGATTAAAGGTATCTTTGGATGGAGCGACCACATTTCAGTTGTGGCGCTGCTGACCATAGGATATCCGGATGAGTCGCCCGCACCGCGAAAAAGATTGAAGATCGAGGAAATACTGATCGATTGATCAGGATAGGAGGAAACCCAAGATCGCAATAACCAGGTGAGGCTGAATTTTGTCGTTGAGCCTGTAGGAAAAGGGTAATAGAGAAGGTAAAATGATTGTAAATATGGGCATTTTATAGTAATGTTGCTGCGACATTGGAGTTGGTAACCGCTTAACCGTTCACCGAGGTGTTGCATGGCACGTTACAAACCCTATTCATACGGACAAGGTAAATTCATTTCCATCCATTTCGAGAAACAAATCCTCCCCGGTACCTTTGAATACTCCCTGAATCATCTCGTCGACCACGAGCTTGATCTTACCTTTTTTGACGAGCGCTATAAGAACGAAGAAACCGGGGCTCCCGCCTATGATCCGCGCATCTTGCTGAAGATCGTTCTCTTTGCATATTCCCGAGGGATCGTCTCCAGCAGGAGGATTGCCCAGGCTTGCGAGGAGAATATCATTTTCATGGCCTTGAGCGCCGATACGAGGCCGCATTTCACCACCATTGCCGATTTTATCGCCACCATGGATAAGGAGATCGTACACCTTTTCCGTGATGTGTTATTGGTATGTGACGACCTGGGACTGATCGGCAAAGAGATGTTTGCCATCGATGGGTGCAAGCTGCCATCCAACGCGTCTAAGGAATGGAGCGGAACGAGGGCGGACTTCGAGAAGAAGGCTGCCAAGATGGAGATCGCCATCGGCAGGATAGTAGAGAAGCATCGGGAGCAGGATCAGAGACAGACGGAAGCACAGATCATAAACCGCGAGAAGAAGTTTGTAGAGACCCTGGGCAAAAGGGTTGTAAAGATCCGTGCATGGCTGAACAATAACGGTGACAAACCCGGCAAGACGGGGAAGCCGAGGAAGAGCAACATCACGGACAATGAGTCTGCCAAGATGAAGACCTCGCGCGGTGTTATCCAGGGGTATGACGGCGTAACGGCGGTGGACGGCAAGCACCAGGTTATTGTTCATGCCGAGGCATTTGGAGAGGCACAGGAACACGACTTATTAAAGCCGATGGTCGAAGGTGTGCGGGATAATTTTCAGGCTATCGACAAAGAAGAGAACATTTTCAAAAACACGAAGCTTACGGCAGACAGCGGATTCCATACGGAAAAGAATATGGAGATGCTGTTCACCGGGGGAATAGATGCTTATGTGGCGGATACTCTTTTCCGGAAGCGTGATCCCCGGTTTGCCGATTACGAGCGTTACAAGGAACGCACCAGGAAAGAACGAGAAAGGCGAGAGGGGCGCAAGAGACTCTTTAGTACCAGGGACTTCATCTTTGACAAGGAGTTGCGCTATTGTCTGTGCCCGGCGGGCAAACAACTATACCGGAGCGGTGGCAATGTTGCGGTGAAGAACTTTCGGGCATATAAGTTCAAGGGTCCCAAGTCGGCCTGCCTGCACTGTGCGCTCCGTACCCAATGTCTGCGGTATCCGGAGCGTACGGAAATACGCCAGGTTGCTTATTTTGTGGGGAGGTCAGAGAACGGCCTGAATACCTTCACAGAAAGGATGAAGCGTAAAATCGACTCTGCCGTTGGCAGAGTTCTTTACGGCATGCGGCTGGCGATAAGCGAGCCGCCGTTTGCCCATATCGCGTCAGTTATCGGGCTCGACCGTTTCACGTTACGGGGTAAGAGCAAGGTGAATACTCAGTGGAATCTATTCTGTATTGTGCATAATTTAAAGAAGGTACACCGATATGGGTTGGGATTTGCCTGATATGCAGCTATGGGAGAGATGCCCGGATACCGCAGGAGGAAGCTGAACAAGGCAATACCATCCGGCAGCTTCATAGATTGAAAGAAAGGTAATAATGCTTGGCCGGCACAAAAAGCCGGCGCAGTTAAATTAACAACCTGAAAAAATTCGATTTGATCAGGACACTACAACCCTGCAAAAGGACTTTTTCTACAGGCTCGTTAGGCATGCTGATGAGGAGAGCTAAGACAATGCAGCCAAGCAAGGTGCCTCAATACTTCGGCAAGGACTTGGAGGCTATGTCCTTTGCAAAGAACTATCACAAATGGATCCTCGCCGAACTCTTACCATACCTCGGGAATTCCGTCGCTGAAGTTGGCGCAGGAGTGGGAAGTTTCTCGACTCTAGTCCTCGAGACCAACATAAGCAGCTTGGCGGCATTCGAGCCATCTCAGAATATGTACCCTTTACTACAAGAAACTCTTAGCAAGGACAAACGAGCCAAGGCCATTAACGATTCCTTTGGCAGCGCAAATACAGGGAAACGTTTCGATTCAATCTTATATGTCAACGTTCTTGAACATATAGAAGATGACGCTTCTGAGTTTGCCAACGCGCGCGATGCACTTAATCCGGAAGGCCACCTACTGATATTTGTGCCCGCACTGCCATGGTTGTATGGTGAGATAGACAGACAAGTTGGGCACTTTCGTCGATATATGAAGAAGAACCTCGTAGAACTCACACGGCGGTCAGGATTTTCTGTTGTCAAAGCGCGATATTTTGATGTGGCCGGCATAATTCCTTGGTACATCAACTTTGTCCTGCTCAAGAATTTGATCAGCGGTGGCAGTGTGTCTCTGTACGATTGGCTAGTCGTCCCTGCAATGCGAGTAATGGAAGGGCTCGTGCCACCACCGGTCGGAAAGAATGTGTTATTGGTCGCCAGGAAAGTTTAACAAGCCACTCAAACGGACGTTGCGCGATAAGGCCATGCCGCTCATCCCTGGATATTGGGCAGCAAACAAAAGGATGACGTGAAAGAAGAATTGAAGCGTTCAACGGAGCCGAACATTGCCTCACCCTTCTGACAGGCAAGTGCAGAGGATTCAGGCCGCGGTACTGCGCAAAAAGGGCGGCCCCTTGAAGATTGAATCCATCGAGATGGAAGGCCCGCGGGACGACGAAGTCCTGGTGCGCCTCATCGCCTCAGGCATCTGCCATACTGATATCGGCTTTGTGGACGGCTGGTCCAAAGCCGATGGCCCGGT
>JADGQN010000099.1 GCA_017881765.1 Syntrophobacterales bacterium
AAGACTATGTTTGGCAACAACCGCTTGGTCGTCTTCTTCATCTTCACGTAGACGCCATACTCCTTCGGTGTTGCCACATCCTCCTTGGCGTGCAAAGTGACGCAATACGGCCCAACAACCAGACTTACAAGAACTATCAGACCCAAAAGCCTATTCATTGCTCATCTCCTCATACCAATTCGCCTTCATGTGTATACCTTTATTGTCGCTGCGTCTATGACTAACGAGCGGTTTACTTGAGAACCGAAATCTGCACCTTGCGCTCTCTCGGTCCGTCAAATTCCATCAGAAAGATGCCTTGCCATGTGCCCAGCACCAGGCTTCCGTCAGAAAATGGCACAAGTAAGGAGTGACCGATCAAGGACGACTTGATGTGAGCGTCGGCATTGCCCTCCGCGTGCTTATATGAGTGGCTTCGCGGCACAAGCCTGTTTAAAGCGTCCAGGATGTCACCTATCACGGCAGGATCCGCATCTTCGTTGATCAGAAGACCGCACGTCGTATGGGGAACGAATAGAGAGACGGCCGACCCCTCCTTATTCTTTACTGCCTGGGCCACTTCCCCTGTTATGCTCCTCGCCTCAACCCTGCTTGCAGTCCTGACCTTGATCTCGATCATCCGTTAATTGTACTGCAGCGGGACCGGCCATATCAATAGAATTAGTTGGTGTGTACTTAACCCCTTGCAAAACAACCACAGCCACCTATATAATATAACACGTGAAATTTGAAGATGGATTGAAGAGGCTTGAAGAGATCGTGGGCATCCTCGATGAAGGTGAGGTGTCCCTGGACGCCGCTCTGGACCTCTTTAAAGAAGGCCTTCTTCTCACCAAAGACCTGTCCAAGAGACTTGACGAGATCGAGAAAAAGGTCGAGATCCTCATAAAAAAAGAGAACGGCTCTGTCGATAAGAAACCCTTCTTGCAGGAAGAAACGTAGTGGATCTCCGCACCTTTCTCAACGAAAAGCGACTCGTGGTCGAGGATTTCCTGCGATTAATCTTTGCGTCTTTTACCACATCTCCTGAAGTTCTGAAGGATGCTATGGAGCACAGCCTGTTCTCTGAAGGGAAAAGGATCAGGCCCATATTGGCACTCGCCGTATGCGAGACCAAACGTGGCAAGGCAGCGGCAGTGCTTCCCTTTGCCTGTGCTATAGAAATGATTCACACGTATTCCCTTATCCATGACGATCTTCCGTGTATAGACAATGATGACCTGCGCCGGGGAAGACCCACATGTCACAAGGTGTTTGGTGAAGCAGTCGCTCTGCTTGCAGGAGACGCGTTGCTGACCGAAGCCTTCAGGGTAATGACGGACCCGCGTTTCAGCTCACAGACACCGCCGGCCGTCGCCAGGGAGATCCTGTACGAAATAGCCCGGGCAGCCGGCGCAGAGGGGATGATCGCTGGACAGGTCGTGGATGTGCTCTACGATGGAAAAGAGGGGACGAAGAGTATCCTTGATTATATACACCGGAACAAGACAGCTGCCCTTATCCGGGCATCGGTACGGGTCGGTGCCCTGGCAGGCGGCGCTGCGCCCCGGGAATTGGAGCAGTTCACGACCTATGGAGAGTCGCTCGGTCTCGCATTTCAGATCGGTGACGACTTGCTCGATGCGGAAGGCGATGAAAAGATAGTGGGTAAGAAGCTGAGAAAAGATGTTACCAAACAGACCTACATAAAACATTACGGTGTGGCGCAGTCAAGGGCGCGACTGGATGAACTGGTCAACGAGGCAATAGAGGCAGTGAAGTTTCTCGGTCCCTCCGGCGAGGCGCTTGCCGAACTGGCCGAGTTTGTCGGCAAGAGGTCATCCTGATGCTCCTGGACAACATCAAGACCCCGGAAGATATCCGGCAATTGACCATCCCGGAGCTGCAAACGCTTGCTGACGAGCTCCGCCAGGTCATCATTGAAACCGTCTCAAAGACAGGCGGTCATCTCTCGCCGAACCTTGGCGTGGTCGAGCTGACCCTGGCGCTCCATCACGTCTTCGACACGCCTGAGGCCCAGATCGTGTGGGACGTGGGTCACCAGTGCTATGCTCACAAAATACTGACTGAACGCAAGGAGAAGTTCCGGACGATCAGACAGAACGGGGGATTAAGCGGTTTCCCCTGCAGGAGAGAGAGCTGCTACGATACCTTCGATACGGGCCACGCAAGTAATTCAATCTCCGTGGCCGTGGGGCTCGCCGAGGCAGCGAAGAAGCTGGGCCAGAGCCAGAGCGTGATCGCGGTTATCGGAGACGGATCGCTCACCGGTGGTATGGCCTTTGAGGCGCTCAATCATGCAGGCCATCTCAAGACGGATGTCATCGTGATTCTCAACGACAACGAGATGTCCATATCCAAGAACGTGGGCGCACTTTCCGCCCATCTGAACCGCATCATGACCGGGGATTTCGTCAGCAGGGTGAGGGAAGAGATCAAGGGCAGGCTCAAACAGTGGCCGGGAATAGGCGACAAGGTCTACAAAGCCGCCCGCCAACTGGAAGAGTCGATCAAAGGGCTCGTGACGCCGGGCATACTTTTCGAAGAGCTCGGTTTTACCTATGTCGGCCCTGTCGATGGGCATAACCTGACCCACCTCATAGAGACCCTGAGGAATGTGAAGCGGCTGAAAGGACCCCGCATAGTGCACATCATTACCAAGAAAGGCAAGGGCTACGCACCGGCGGAGGCTGACCCGGCCCGATTTCACGGGGTCTCAAAATTTGACATCGTCACCGGAGCTTCCGTGCAGAATGGCCGGCCAACCTATACCGACGCCTTTGGCGATGCGGTAATTCAGATGGCCGAACTGGATAAAAAAGTGGTGGCGGTGACGGCGGCCATGTGTCTTGGAACGGGCCTCGAGAAGTTCGCTCAGCTCTTTCCTGATCGATTCTACGACATCGGGATCGCGGAACAGCATGGCGTAACGTTTGCTGCAGGCTTGGCCTGCCAAGGCCTCAAACCGTTCGTCGCTATATACTCAACCTTTCTACAGAGGGCATACGATCAGGTTCTCGAAGATGTCTGCCTGCAAGGACTCCCTGTTGTCTTCGCGCTGGACCGGAGCGGCCTCGTTGGTCAGGATGGTCCCACCCACAACGGAAGTTTTGATTTGTCTTATCTCAGACATATACCGAACATGATTGTGATGAGCCCCAAGGATGAAAACGAGCTGAAACAGATGCTCTATTCGGCATATTGTTACGAAAAACCGGCTGCCATCCGCTACCCTCGCGGAGAGGGCATTGGCGTGCCCATCGAGCCCGCCTTCAGGGAAATCCCTATCGGCACCTGGGAAGTTCTGAGAGAAGGCACGGATGTTACGCTGCTGTCGTGCGGACCTCTGGTCTACACCTCACTCGACGCTGCCCAGGACCTGGAAAAGGAAGGCATCAGCTGTGCGGTGGTAAATGCAAGATTTGTCAAGCCGATGGATCGCGAGGTCATAATCAACCTTGCTACGCATACGGGGAAGGTGCTTACCCTTGAGGAAAACACGATCATCGGCGGCTTCGGAAGCGGGGTGATGGAAGTCCTGTCGGAGGAAGGCATACGCGTTCCGGTGAAAAGGGCGGGACTCCCCGATAGATTCCTCGCCCATGGAACTCCAAAGATGCTGAGGGAGCTCGTTGGCCTGGATAAAGAAGGCATAAAGAAGACAGTCAGGTTTTGGCTAAGCAAAGAATAGACACCCTCCTCACCCAAAAGGCGCTCGTCGATTCGAGAGAAAAGGCCAAGATACTGGTGATGGCCGGCGCCGTCTACGTTGAGGGGCAGAGAGTCGTCAAACCAGACCAGCAGGTCGACCCTGATGCGCGCATAGAGGTCAGGCCGGGGGCTCTGCCTTACGTCAGTTTCGGCGGGACAAAGCTTAAACATGCATTTGAAGCCTTCGGCCTGAGCGTAGAGGGAAAAAAAGCGCTCGACGTTGGCTCATCGACGGGCGGCTTCGTAGACTATATGCTTCAGGGAGGAGCGACGCGCGTCTATGCCGTTGATGTGGGCATCCATCAGCTCCACGATAAGGTGAGGCGCGATCCACGTGTTGTTCTATTGGAAGGAGTCAACGCCAGATACCTGACGCGCGAACAAGTGGGCGAAGACGTGGACATTGTGACGGTGGATGTCTCCTTCATATCACTGAAGAAGATATTACCCGTGTTGGTTCCCATGCTGCGTCAAGGTGGTGTACTGGTGACCCTGGTAAAACCCCAGTTTGAGGTGGGCAGGTACCAGGTTGGCAAGGGCGGCATTGTCAAAGATCAGGAAAGGGTTCGGGCGGTGATCGAAGACATAAAAAACTTCGGGCAAAGCCTCGGGCTGCGACCGGTGAGCGTTACTGAGTCGCCCAGAGATAAAGAGCGGAAGAACCGCGAATATTTTATCCAGTGGGAACTATAAAAAGACCACCTCCTGTCGTTTATTTTGCGAGCCTCATATTCAATGACCGGGGGCCGATGGCTGCTGTTGAAAAGGAGCTTTGCGACGTTCTTGGTCCTCTCGAGGACAGGTCTGCCACAAAACCTTTTCTTCACTCAAATTACTACGAGAAAGAAATGGGCAGGAACCTCAGCCGTTATTTTCTCTTGTTTCAACCATTGGTTTCCCGCGAGCAGCTTCCTGAGGTAAAATTAAGGACGAACCAGATCGAAGAGCGCCATGCCCAACAGGGTAACCGAACTGTAAACATTGATCCCGGATACATCGCCCTTGAGCACGTCGTGCTGGCCACGACGAAGGGGTTTGCACACAGGCTCTATCTGGGTGAAGGCATCTTCGGAGATCTGACGCTTATGTTTGAGAACGGCGGCTACCACGGCCTGCCGTGGACATACCCTGACTACGGGAGTGAAGAGACTATTGCACTCTGCATGGGCTGGAGACAACGTTACAAGGAGTCACTACGATGCCAAAAAGCATGACCGGGTTTTCAAGAGCAGAAACAGAGGCAACGAACGGCAAGTGTTCCGGGGAGGCGCGCTCACTCAATAGCCGCTACCTTGAAGTCTCACTCAAACTGCCCAAGAGTGCCGCAGCCTTCGAACAGCGCTTGCGGGAACTGGTAAAAAGACAGGTTAAGAGAGGCCGGCTTGATGTAACGGTGAAATGGGAGAAGACGGAAGAGAGTGCTACCCTGCCCACACTGAACGAGGAAGCGATCAAGTGGTATATCGATGTAGCCCGCCACCTGAAAGAAACCTACAGCCTTCGAGGAGACCTGACCCTGGAAAATATCTTGAACGCGAAAGACATCATCGTATACGAGGAAAACAGCGTGCCTGAAAGCGCGCTATACGGCTGCTTTGACGCGTTGCTGGCAAAGTTGAACGAGGAGCGCGAACGTGAGGGGGAGCTGATACGGCAAGATCTTCTCGCGCATCTTGAGAAGCTTGTGGCTACCCTTTCGGAGGTTGAGCAGCGATGGCCTTCAGTGATACAGAAACATGAAGAGACACTGCGGGAAAAGGTAACTAAGGTTATCCAGGCATCCTCAATAGACGAGTCGCGCATACTTCAGGAGATCGCCATTTACATGGAGAGGGTTGATATAGCGGAAGAGATTTCGCGACTCAAAGGCCATCTTGCCCATTTTCGGCAGACACTCGATGGCGCTGACGAGATGGGTCGTAAGCTGGATTTCACTATACAGGAGATGGTCCGCGAAACGAATACGATAGGCAGCAAGTCAAACGACCTGTACATAAGCGAACGGGTAATCCAGATAAAAGTAGAGATAGAAAAGATGCGCGAGCAGGTGCAGAATGTGGAATGACCCACGTTACGAGTTAAGAAAACCGTTACAAGTTACATGTTACAAGCTACAAGCCAGCACGTTCTCCGCCGGGTCTTTCTTATGCTTTTTAGCATGTAACCTGGAACAGGCTTTTGTTTGTAACTTGCAACGGGGTTCGCGGTATGCCTGCGCGTAAAGGTCATCTGATCGTCGTGTCGGGTCCTTCCGGCGCGGGGAAAACGACCCTGATCGAACGTGTTCTTAAAGAAGAGAGCAACATGCTCTTTTCGGTATCCTACACCACCCGCAAGAAGAGGGAAAACGAGGTGCATGGCAAAGATTACTACTTCACCGACGAGGCAACCTTTCAACGGATGATTGGCAACAACGGCTTTCTGGAGTGGGAGCCTGTTCACGGCTATTTCTATGGGACACCGATCAAAGAGATATCTGAGTCGATCAGCGGGGGGCGCGACGTCCTCCTCGATATCGACGTAAAAGGTGCCCTGAAGGTAAAAGAGAAGTGCCCGTCAGCCTGTCTTATATTTCTGGAGCCGCCATCGGTTGAGGAGCTGAAGAGACGCCTTTTTCTGAGAGGAGAAAAAGAGATTGAAAAAAGGATGGAACGGGTCCGCGAGGAAATGGCGAGTAAGCCATCGTTTACTTATGCAGTGAAAAATGATAATGTAGATACAGCTTTTCAAGAGTTTCAATCGATCATACGGTCGGTAAGGGGGGAAGAGCATGGCAAGGATAACTGTTGAAGACTGCATGGAGCACGTGGAAAACCGGTTCGAGCTCGTGCATCTCGCGGCTAAAAGGACAAAGCAGTTGGTAAAAGGGGCACGCCCCCTCGTCAAATCAACAAATAAAGAAGTAGTGACTGCACTGAGAGAAATCGCTGCCCACGAGGTTTACTTCGAGAAAAAGCAGGTCCTGGAAGAAAAGGAAATTCCCTACCAGCTTTCCAACTTCTCACTGTAGTAAAGCTGTTACGAGTCACGCGTTACGAGTTACGGGTAAAAACCCTAACACTGATCGCTTGCAAAAATTCAGATACTAAAGAGACAAGAGTTAAAATTTGATCATATCCGTCTTCGTCAGGGTCACCTGTGCTGATACACGGGGCGCGTTGGCCAGGTTCCACACGGTGTACTGTTCCGGATAAAGCGCCTCGGCAGACAGGCCGTCGACAGGGATTATCACCTTCATCCCCCTGAACGCAGCCCCACTGGCCGTATAGAGCACGGCCCCGTGGGCTGCTGTGCCATTCACAATAACGGTCTTGATGTTCTTCTCCTTGAGGATTTTTTCAAGGTCAGTTCCCAGGAATTTGTCCGGTCCTGACGCGACAATCGGCTCCGTACCCTTGGGAGCGAGCTCCGGGCCTATATCAGCTGCAGTGGCGCCCGCGGAGAGGCTATACACAACCAGCACGCCATTTGCGCGGGCCTCCGCAAGAAGCTTCGCAACTTTAGGAATGGAAGCGATGCAGCGGGGACGCTGTGCCGCGTTACACGTCTGCTTGTTAAAGTCGAGCAGGAGCAGGGCCGTTGACTTCGGATCAAGCGTGACCGGCTTCAGTTCCGGCGCCGGCGGCGTTTTCACGGTATCCCACACATCCACAACTGTCTGAGAGTGGGCAGCGGAATAACAAAGGAACATTGTCAGCGCCACACTGCACGCAAGGGCTATACTCCGAATACTGAAGCACTTGGACATTTTCTTCATGACGAACCCCCTCTTTTTTTCTTCGCGGTGTCAAACTATCTTGATAAATTATACGTCTTTAGAATACAAGATCAAATAAATTTTCACCTTCTTACTGGTAAGCAGTCTTGCCAGACGCATAAAAGCTGTGATTTCGCTGCCCATATGTTGTCATAGCAACCCCCCTTCCACCGTAAAGTCTCACATCCGGTGGAATCTGTGTCGGCCTCATAACGGTCTAATAGCGGCAACCAAGTTTTGCTTGACAGAACCTCACCCTAAAACTTAGAATCGCTTTAAGAATGTCCCGCCCCAAGGAGGGAAAACATATGAAACGGTTGATCTTATTTTTTGCGATTATGCTCCTGATGGTAGTCGGCTTGGGTATAGGAGCTTCAACGACTTTTGCTCAGTCTTATCCGAATCGGTCTGTTCAGTTCGTCATCCCAGCGACCCCTGGTTCGGCTATAGATATCCCGGGCAGGATCGTAGCAGACGAATTGTCGAAGAATTTCGGGTCGCCCTTTGTTCCCATCAACAAGCCAGGGGGATCATTTACGCTGGGAACAGATTTTGTGGCCCGAAGCAAGAAAGACGGCTACACGCTCGTTTATACGAATAATCCAGCCATCGTCTATTCGCGGATCCTCAGTCCGGATACCGTTCGCTATGACCCGGACAAAGATTTAGAGCCCTTAGGGATTCACTTATTCTTCGCCCATGCCATTGCAGTGCAAGCAAGCTCTCCATGGAAAACGATAAAAGATTTACTAGACTATGCTAAGGCGAATCCTGATAAACTTCGTGTGAGCACCGCTGGAATGGGGTCTGTCACCCACTTTCATTTAGAGACGATCCAGTCCTTGACCGGCACCCAATTCAATCACGTGCCTTTCAAGAGCGGCGAGGCTGTCATCACCGCCCTCTTGGGGGGGCACGTGGAGGTGACGTTCGACGCGGTCAGCAAGATCATACCTCATGTCGAATCCGGAAAGCTGAGGATGCTCCTCACGACCATTAAGATGAAAGAGTATCCAAATGTCCCGACCATTAGCGACTTAGGTTACAAGCAACAGTTGGTTCCGACTTGGTTCGGGATGTATGGGCCTGCAGGACTTCCTGATGATGTAAGAAAGGTTCTGATACCGGCGATTGAGAAGGCGATGAAGAATCCCGAATCAAAGGCCAAGATTGAAAAAATGCAATTTATTGTTGATTACAGGACCCCCGCTGAGCAGAAGAAGCTGGCCGCCGAAGAGTATGCGGGAGCCCTTGTCATAGCTAAGAAAATTGGTTTGCTTAAATAATATGCTTCCGTAACCTGTATTCGCGCTGACTACTAGATGGTCTCTCCGGGGACACTCCACAGAGCCCCTGGAGAGACCATCTGAATATTGGCTTAGTTCGCGTCCTGCAGCTGAGATGATCACGCGACGAGTGCCGCTAACGATCCTCGACTCCCGTGAAACCCCAGACGTTGCGCAGTTCAGAAAGTTTAAGGCAGCGCGTAAAAAGTCGCCCTCCCACGAAGAACTTCATGGGTACCGGAAGCGCTCAAGCTGCGGCAAAGAAACGACTGAATGCCATCTTGATATGGAGCCACATTTCGATGGATGCCAAGGCGACAAGGAGGAGTGACCGGAGGCGTACTATAAGTACGTCGAGGATCGTGACGACGAAGGCAACGCGGGCAGGCGCGAAAGAGGGCTCGACATCATGCCGGGAAGATTTTGTTGGGGTTAAGTATGTTATTCGGGTCGAACAGCTGTTTGATCTTCTTCATCGTCAGCATCGCCTGGCCTGACAGCTCCATGCCGAGATAGGGCGCTTTAGACAGGCCTATACCGTGTTCACCGGAAAGCGTGCCACCGAGACTGATCGTCTTTGAAAAAAGTTCTTTGACCGCTTCTTCGGCCTTTTCCCTGTCCTCTTTTGTGTCCCGGATCATCATGCTCACATGAAAGTTTCCATCGCCTGCATGGCCGAAGCTCAGAATAGGGATCCCGTACTTTTTTCCCATTTCCTCCAGGGCCCGAATGAGAGCGGGTATTTCGCTGCGGGGCACGACCACATCCTCGGCAACTTTCACAGGATTCAGGTTGTACGTGGCCTGGGAAACGGTGCGGCGGGCCTGCCACAGCCGATCAGCCTCCTTAGGGTCCTGCGTAAGGTCGCATCGAATGGCGTTGTGCTCCAGCACAATCTTCTTGATCTTCTCAGCCTGGGCCACAACCGATGCCGGGTCGCCATCTACTTCAATGATGAGAAGCCCGCCCACCTCCTCGGGCAGTCCCATGGGGGACGCCTGTTCGCTGCACTTGATGGATGCCCTGTCCAGAAACTCGATGGTGGAGGGCACAATCCGGGCGGCCACGATGGCGGAGACCGTCTTTGCCGCCTCTTCCACTTCCCTGAAAAGGGCGAGCATGGTGGCCCTGGTCTCAGGCAGGGGTATAAGCTTCAGGATGATCTTGGTAACAACACCGAGCGTCCCTTCACTGCCGACGAAAAGTCTGGTCAGGTCGTAGCCAACGACCCCTTTCATGGTGCGGACGCCCACGTTCATGATCTCACCGGTCGGTAGCACCACCTCCAAACCAAGCACGTAATCACGCGTGACGCCGTATTTGAGGGAATTGGGACCTCCCGCGCATTCCGCGATATTGCCGCCAATACTGGAGTACTTGTAGGATGAAGGATCAGGGGGATAGAAGAGACCCTTCTTTGCGACTTCCTCTTGAAGTATAAACGTGATTACTCCGGGCTCCACGACGGTAATCAGATTCTCCGCGTCAATCTCTAAAATGCGGTTCATCTTGGTGAAAGTGAGTACCACGCCGCCCACGACAGGCACGGAGCCTCCCGTAAGACCGGAACCCTGACCTCTGGGAATGACGGGAAAACGGTATTTGTTCGCGAGCACGAGGATGCGTGACACGTCTTCGGCCGAGGATGGGAATACAATCAGATCCGGCATGCCGCCATCGACCCTCCCATCGTACGAGTAACATTTCCGGTCCTCGACGGAGGCCAGCACGTTCTCTTTACCAACGATCTTCGTTATCTCTTCGATGATCCCGTTATCCATCTATCCACCACGCTGAAAATCAGGTTAAGGTTAAGGTTAAGAAAGGGCGGGAATCCAGTGAGATTCTCTCACTTGTCTTCGCTAAGTCTTCTCTCAACCTCAACCTTAACCTGCTCTTGCTTTTACTTGTCTTTAAAAATCGCTCCGCTCGCGGCCCCGGTTACGAGCTTTGCGTAGCGAGCCATGTAGCCTTCCTTGATCTTCGGCTCGGGCCGTTTCCAAGCGGCTTTTCTCTTATTCATCTCTCCCTTGGCCACGAGCAGATCGATCTTCTTTTTGTCGAGATCGATCTCGATCGGATCTCCATTCCGGACATGCGCAATGGGCCCGCCCTCCGCCGCTTCAGGAGAGACGTGACCGATGCAGAGGCCACGCGTACCGCCCGAGAACCTGCCGTCGGTGATCAGCGCAACACCCCTATCGAGCCCTCGTCCAACGAGAACACTCGTCGGGGTGAGCATCTCTCTCATGCCGGGTCCGCCCTTCGGTCCCTCATAGCGCACGATTACAGCGTCTCCCGCCTTAACCTTCCCTTTCATAATCGCCGCAACCGTTTCTTCCTCACTTTCAAACACTCTTGCCCTGCCCTTGAACGTGCGCATCTCGTCCGGAACACCGGCCGTCTTTATAATCGCCCCCTGCGGCGCAAGGCTCCCGGACAGAACAGCAAGGCCTCCTTTTTGATGGTATGCGTTTCCGATCGGCCGGATCACGTCCTGGTCGAAGACTTCAACAGCTTTGAGGATCTCTCCCACCGGCTTACCCTCAACCGTCTTACACGTCTTTTTGATCAAGTTCTTCTTTGACAGTTCCTTCATGATCGCATAGACGCCGCCGGCCTCGTCGAGATCCTGCAGGTGATGCGGTCCCGCGGGACTCATGTTGCACAGATGCGGCGTTTTTTCAGAAAGCTCGTCAAACAGGCTGAGCGGCAGCCGGATGCCTGCTTCATGGGCAATCGCGGGCAGATGCAACGCCGTATTGGAAGAACCACCGAACGCCATGTCGACCGTAATCGCATTCTTGAAGGCATCAAGGGTCGCTATTTCCCTCGGCTTGACGTTTTCTTTGACAAGCCCTATAATCCTCTTTCCTGCCCGCTTGGCGAGCCTTATCCTGCCCGCATAAACAGCGGGAATGGTGCCGTTGCCGACGAGGCCGAGACCGAGGGCTTCCGTCAGGCAGTTCATCGAATTTGCCGTGAACATACCTGCGCATGAGCCCGCGCCGGGACAGGCACATTCCTCCAGTTCAGAAAGTTCCGCTTCCGTCATGAGCCCGCCTGCAACTTTGCCCACCCCTTCGAAAACGGAGATGAGATCGACCGACTTTCCCTTGAACTTGCCGGCAAGCATCGGCCCGCCACTAACGACGATGGCTGGTATATTGAGGCGCAGTGCCGCCATCATCATGCCGGGGATGATCTTGTCGCAGTTGGGTATGAGAACAAGACCGTCAAAAGGGTATGCCTTCGCCATCACTTCAACCGAATCGGCTATCAGCTCTCTTGAGCCAAGCGAGTACTTCATACCCTCGTGGTTCATCGCAATTCCATCGCAGATACCGATCGTCGAGAACTCCATGGGGGTTCCACCCGCCATGTATACGCCGTCTTTTACTGCGCGGCACACTTTATCAAGGTGGATATGACCGGGAATCAGCTCGTTCGCGGAGTTCGCTATACCTATAATGGGTCGCTCCAGCTCCTCCGAGATGCAGCCCATGGCTTTAAAAAGCGAGCGGTGCGGCGCCTTCTCGATTCCTTTCTTCATCTTATCCGATCTCAATTAGTCCTCCCTTCGCGTGACTGTCACGCCCCGGTAAATTTCGTCTCGCCTTCGGGAGCCGCGAGCGTGCAATAGTATACGATAAAAGTGACCGTCAAAAAAAGGCCAGACGAAGACCCAAATCCACCGCCTGGTTTTGTCTGGGCCCCGCGGAATCCGCTGGAGGGTAGGATTCAACAAAAACTACCCAAAAAAAGGTATCAGGAGGAGACCCTCAGGTCAGTTTTCTCATCCAGACATCGTTGTAGGGCCTCCTCGGGCCAATTTTGGGCAGACCGCTCCTCACGGCCTTCATAAGGTGACCTGTCGC
>JADGQN010000443.1 GCA_017881765.1 Syntrophobacterales bacterium
ATATGTAAAGTAAGGAGAATATCAAATGAGCCGTTTAATACCCTTAACCTTATTGGCCTTATTCACAGGTTCCACTTTGCTCTTCGCGATGAATGAATTCGAATGGGGCGGTCCAGGATACGACCCAGCCCTTAAAAATTCCAGTCGATTTAGCGCCCGCCACGATCCGTACAATAAAAATGGAAAATTTATTGTAATATGGGTTGATTCGAAAAAGACAGTAGAAGAAGTCGGGGAAATAAGATTGGTATCTTCTAACGGACAAGAAGCGTCTTCGGCCCAATGCGGGAAAGCGATGAAGCATATTACAGCTCCTTGGGCTTGTTCTTTCCGTATTGACGACATAAAACGATTAGCCGGCCAAGGAAAAATTATAGTTAAAAACAGACATGGAGATACTCTTATCAGCGATTCTGTTGATTTGGATAACCTTAGCTCTTTGGCGGCTGATCCTGGTAAATAAAATGCCGTGCTGACCGCTGACTGCACCCATGCCGGGAGGCTAGCATGGGTTGCGCTGACGATTAAGAGATAAGTATAATCTCATGCCTGTCCGCACGCAGTGAGTCGCTGGGAAGCATGAATCACCCGCTAGTCGAAAAGACAGATATCATTGACAGCCATCCAGAAAGACTATAGACTAAATAAAGACCTTATTTAGTCATGGAGGCTCTATGAAGCTCAGCAAGGCAGTGAAGCCGATAAGCTATATCAAATCGCATGCCTCAGAGGTTGTGCGCAATCTCGAGGGCAGCGGAGAAACCATCGTTATCACGTTAAACGGAGAGGCGAAGGCTGTTCTCCAGGGCATCGGCCAATACGAGAAGACCCAGGAAAGCCTTGCCCTGCTCAAGATTCTCGCCTTGGGCAAGAAGGAGACTGAAAAGGGAATGATTCAGCCGATGGATGAGGCGTTCGCTGAGGTAAGGAAGCTGCTTAAGGAAGAAAGCAGGTGACCTCCTTTTCGGTCTTCCTCCTCTCCGGAGCACAGCAGGATCTTCTGCAACTGCATAAGTACGTGGCCCTCAACGATTCTCTCGATAAGGCCGATCGACTCATGGATGATCTCCAAAGAACGTGTTCAAGGTTGAAGACCATGCCTGAGAGGGGTCGGATCCCTCCGGAGTTGGAGAGGATCGGAATACGGGAGTTCAGGGAGCTCATTCTTAAGCCGTACCGCATTATATACAGTATGGCGAAAAACCAGGTATTGGTGTACTGCGTTCTGGATGGCAGGAGAGACCTTCAGGATCTCTTGGAGAAAAGGCTTCTGAGATGAGGAAGGTGCGTTCGTTTACAACAGGTGTGAGAAGTGATAATACCTCAATGGATAGATTCGTATTCTTCACGATAGGGGGAGCTGTATGGGATCCAGGACAAAGCTAACTTCTTTCTTGTGTCTTGTCTTTATTCTTTCCTTTGTACAAGCCGGACGCCCGGAGGAGGCGGACACAGCGAAGTACCCTAGCCGTCCAGTCACATTAATCGTCGCTTTTTCTCCGGGTGGAACCGTCGACCTGGGGTTCCGTTTGCTCGCAAAAGAAGCGGAGAAGCATCTCAAACAACCGATTGTCGTTCTCAATAAGGCAGGGGGTGGAGGTTCCATCGGAGTTGCCGCTGTGGCATCGGCCAAACCGGATGGATACACGATAGGCCAGACTCCCGGCCAGACGGTTTTTGTCATGCCGTTCCTGGAAAAGCTTCCTTTCAATCCGGCAAAAGACCTCACGTATATAATGCAGTTCGCGGAAGCGACCTTCGCGGTGATAGTGAAAAGCGATTCTCCCTTCAAGCGATTTAGCGATCTTATTGCCTATGCACGCCAGAACCCCAAAAAACTGACGTACGGTACCAACGCTCCTGCCGGCATTGCAAATCTCATCACGGAGCAGATTGCCAAGAAAGAGAAGGTGCAGCTCATCCACATCCCGTTTAAGGGCTCCCCGGAGGCTCAAGTTGCGCTTTTGGGAGGTCACATTGCTTTTACCGCCGGAGAATTCAATTACTCTCTCGTGGAGAGCGGGGAGATTAGAGTGCTTGCTCTCTTCGCGGAAAAGCCCCGCGCCGATTACCCACAAATCCCCACCTTAAAAGAGTTGGGCTATGATATCCCGTGTCCCGTATTTCACACCATTTGTGGCCCGAAAGGCATGCCGGACGGGATCGTCAAGAAATTGGAGGATGCGTTTACGAAAGCGACAAAGGAACCTGCCTTTATAAAGGGCGTTCAGGAGCTTCGCATTCCGATCGTCTACCGCAACAGTAAAGAATTAACCGAATATGTCTCACGCAATTATGAGGTCTTCGGGAAACTTATAACGGAGATGGGGCTGGCTAAATAGGAAAGTTGTTGCACACGATTAGATAGGGGGTCAACGATGGCTAAGATTGATATCTATACTCACGTTGTGCCGGAGAGGTACAAGAGAGCTCTGGGCAAAGTCATGCCCGATGTGGAAGCGACTACCGACCACGTGCCGACGCTTTCCGATATGGGCCGAAGGTTCGCGATAATGGACCGGTACGGCGACATGAAGCAGGTACTGACCCTCACACTCACCGGTTCCCTCATCCTCAATGATCCCGTACATGCCGTTGATTTCGCCAGGCGGGCTAATGACGAGATGGCGGAGCTGGTTTCAAGACATCAGGACCGGTTTGCGGCAGGTGTGGCGTCCGTGCCGACCACCGATATGGATGCGGCGCTCAGCGAGCTCGAGCGGGCAGTGGAAAAGCTCGGACTAAAAGGAGTCCATCTGTTTACGCCCATGAAGGGAAAACCTCTCAGCCTGGACAACGCAAAGCCTATCTTTGAGAAGATGGCCGGCTACGATCTTCCCATCTGGATCCATCCCACGAGACCGATCGATCGAAGCGACTACAGGAGCTTCTATCTGGACCATGTATTCGGCTGGCCCTACCAGTCGACGGCTGCAATGACCTACCTTGCCCTCGACGGCCTCTTCGACCTGTTCCCCCGCGTAAAGGTCGTCATCCATCACTGCGGAGCGCTGGCGCCTTTCTTCGATGCGAGAATCACGGAGTCTTACGATAGCTCGGCCACTATTTTCGGGATGAAGAACGAGCGAAATCTGGAGAAACCGCTTATCGACTATTACAAAATGTTTTATACGGATACAGCGCTGAGCGGCGGCACGGCGGGACTGATGTGCGGGTACACAGTCCTCGGACCCGACCACTTGCTCTTCGGCACGGACATGCCTTACGACTCCGAGCTGGGTGACCGGATCCTGCGAAATACCATTGCTTCTGTCGAGAGAATGACCATCACTGAACAGGAAAAAGAGATGATCTACAGCAGGAATGCAAAGAGTCTGCTGAAGCTCTGATACCAACTGGTCTTCACGACTGTTTCTACGCTCTTATACCAATTTGCCTTCAAGCGTATACCTTCGTTGTCGCTGCGTCGCTCTCCTCGACGTACTTCTGAGTACGCCTGCGTCGGCTCCTCGCTGCCGCCCGGGGTACCCGGCCGAAGGCTGGGTCGTCCATCTTGAATGCGAATTGGTATTATCCAGCGGTCCGCAAGAAGACGAAATTTGTTGGTTGGCTGAATGCTGTCTGGGCTGCTATCTTCCTTGAGCCTTTTTCATGGAGAGGGAGATTCTCTTTCGCTGCACATCCACGCTCAGAACAGTCACCATCACTTTCTGCTGCACCTTAACCACGTCGGCCGGATTCTTCACGTAACGGTCGGATAGCTCGCTGATGTGGACAAGCCCGTCCTGGTGCACCCCGATGTCGACGAATGCACCGAATGCCGTCACGTTGGTCACTACGCCGAGCAGCTGCATACCGGCCGTGACGTCTTCGATCTTCTCCACGCCTTCCGTGAAGCTGATCGCTTCGAAAGTTTCCCGCGGATCCCGACCCGGTTTCTCCAGCTCGGAAAGGATGTCTTTCAGCGTCGGCAACCCGATCTTGTCGGTGATATATCTGTTCAAGTCAATCCGCGCACGGAGCGCTTCGTCA
>JADGQN010000100.1 GCA_017881765.1 Syntrophobacterales bacterium
CCGTGAGCTACTCGGTGCCATGGAATGGGCAATTACCGTAGCCAGACAGGAACCTACCCTGTATCCCAAGCATCTTCCCACAGAGATCCGTGTCAAAGTTGCGCGTTCAGCCGTCAAGGCGCCTGCCCATGCCGGGGGGGAAGATTCAGCTACGGCGCTCTGTCCCATTGAAGCGTATCGTGACCAGATGGAGTCAACATACCTGCACGAATTGATCGCGGCCACTAACGGGGATATCAGGGCCGCGTGCCGAATATCCGGGCTGTCCCGGTCCCGCCTCTACGCCCTCCTCAAGAAGCACAATGTCGCCGTGCCGGGTAAGGGCACTTAGTCAATTATCAATTAATAGTAAGTAATTAGTAAATTTGCTCTGTTATATTAATTAATAGAGCAACCACATTAACATTAAGCTTTAAGTTACTAAAAACAGTATTGTAATGCACGCTATCCATCCGATCTAATTGTGGGCGGGACGGTGAAATCCGGACGCGCGATCTGCCCTTCTTTTGGTTTTTTCGAAGGTGCCCTCCCGGGTTAACCGTTTGCGTTTTTTCGTCGATAACCAAGATAGGAGGTGAACCCCTCATGGACCCTGGCGTTGGCACACCGATGGAAATTTCCCCGGCACAGGCACGGACGGGGTCTGATAGAACGAGCGATTTTTTCCCCAATGTGAAACTCACCGTTGACCACGAAAAAAAGGTTCTCTATGCTACCATCTCGGAGGAAGGCCCTTACCCATCCTCGACTCAGCTCTTAGAGATACTGCAGGATAATGGCGTAAATTACTGGATCGACGATAAGCTTATTTGCAGAGAACTTGCGCGAAACGTGTGTGACGTGCCCCTTGCCGTGGCATTTGCGCGGGATGCCGAGGTTGACATCATTATCGGTGACAACGAACGGAAGGCTTACCTGGTGCTGAAGCCGGCATACGGGGGCAGAGAGCTCACCCTGGAAGAAGTAGAGGGGGCGCTTGCATCTCACGGTATTGTGGCCGGTGTGGACCATTCTACCATTGAAGAGGCGCTTGTTCATAGCAGGTATAACGTGAGGGTGCTCTGTGCGCAGGCAAACGAGCCGGTCCCGGGCGAGGATGCTGATGTCTATCTCAATTTTAAGACTCGCTTCGAAACCGAGCCTAAAGAGATTGATCACGATAAGGTGGACTTCAGAGAGCTCGGGTGTTTCGCAACGGTGACCAAGGGCAATGTAGTCGCCCGGAAAAGGCCCGCCACGCCGGGAGAGCCCGGTATGACCGTCACCGGCAAACCTATACCCGCAAAACCAGGAAGAGATGTACTGCTCGGTGCGGGAAGAAGCACACATCTTTCTGATGACGGCACAAAGGTCATTGCGGATATAGACGGCCATCCGGTGCTCAAAGGGAAGACGTTCTCCGTGGAGCCAGTCTGGGAAGTGCCGGGCGATGTTGATCTTTCCAACGGCAACATCCACTTTGCCGGAAGCGTGCACATCACCGGAAACGTCGTCTCGGGATTTGCGGTTACGGCAACCGAGAATGTCGAGATTGATGGCTTTGTCGAAGGAAGCACCATCGAAGCGGGAGGTAATGTCCTTATCAAGGGCGGTGTACAGGGGAGAGAGATAGCACATATCAGGGCCGGAAGTTCGGCAGCCATGCTCTTTGTCGAGCATGCCCGTGTAGAGGCCGGAAAGGATATAGTGGTAGGGGAAGCACTGCACGCGGACCTCTCCGCAAGGGAAAGGATTCTGGTTACCGTTGGGAAGGGACAGGCTTGTGGCGGTGTGTTACGCGCTGGGACCGCGGTGGCGGTTCACGTGCTCGGTTCGGAACTGGGCGTCCCGACCAAGGTGGCTGTGGGGTATGACCCGCATGCAAAGAGGCGGTTAGAGAGCGCGAAGAAGGAAAGGTCGGGACTGGAAGAATATCTAGAGAAGACGAAAGGGGGTATAGCCGCCCTCGAGGAATGTATCCGTGATGGCACCTTCACCGTCAGAAGAAGCGAGCTGTATGCCAAGCTTGCGGCCATTCAGGAGCAACTCCAAGGTGAGATAGGGCGCGTGGACAGTGAGCTAGGGGAACTCGAGATGGACGTGGCTGAGGGGGATACGCCTGAGGTTAAGATACATGGCACTGTATTCCCGAATACTACCATCTGTATAAGGAACGCGAGCCTGCTGATCAGGGACGCGTGGCGCCGTGCAACGTTCTACGAACATGAGGGCGAGGTGAAAGTTATGCCGCTCGCGTGAGCGCGGTGAAAGCTTTTCAGAGGAGCGTCACCAGCCCTTACAGGGTGCTTCACCATCGCGCGTGAAGACCATCCCCTTGGCCACCTCTCGCGCTTTTTCTTTACCGTACAATTGTTCGACGAGGGTCAGGGAAAACTCCACAGCCGTGCCGGCGCCGCGACTCGTGATACAGTTGCCGTCTACCACAACGGGGGCATCTACAAACTCGACGTTTGAGAGCAGATGCGCGAAATTCGGATGGCAGGTGGCTCGTCTTCCCTCAAGCAGGCCATACGGATAGAGCGCGACAGCGGGAGCGGCACAGATAGCTGCATATAGACGTCCCTCCGACCGCTGTCGCTTGAGCGCCCGGATGAGCTCCGCACAATCACGCAGATGCTCGGAGCCGGGCATACCCCCGGGGAGAGCCACAAGGTCGTACGTCCCTTCGGCGCAAGCTGTCAGCAGGCGGTCAGCCGTCAGTTTGACCCCCTTGGAGCCATTTACTTCGAGCTTTCCGACTGAGGCGAGTATCGTGTTTGCGCCTGCCCGGCGCAACACATCGACGATGCATATGGTTTCCAGTTCCTCGCTCCCTTCAGCCACGGCAACCAGTACCATTTTTTCCATACAATCCTCCCGGAATCTGTTTCTCTTTGCACCATAGCATATCACTATTTCTCATTTGATGTCACGATATCCTCTAATTTCAGGTGAACTCACTTAAGGCTACATTATAATTTGATATTTCATTTAATATCACTTAATATCATACTCTGTCGTCATTTCCAGCTTGTTCTCAACGAGAGGATGCGGTAGATTGGAATAGTGTGAGAAATTTCATGAGTAACAAGCCTGAAGCGCCCGGAAAGACAAGGTTAAAGATAGCCCGTTTGAGGGTGAGCGGATACATGGGGGATCGCACCCGCAAGCGAGGAAAACGGTGGAGTTGTGGGCGGCCGGAGCGCTTGACAATACCAGATTGTAACTGGAGGAGGAGAGTCGATGAAAGTCACCGGTCTTGACAAGGTTCCAAAGGTCAGGATGAACATGGATGGGGCAAAAGACGCCTTTAAACAGATCCCCATATCGAGTGCGGACGGAACACCGAGTTTCTCCGTGAGGGTCTTCACCATTGAGCCGGAAGGCCACACCCCGTACCACACACATCCCTTCGAGCATCTGAACTACGTGATACAGGGTCATGGCGCTCTGGTCACGGAAGATGGTACCGAACGGCCTGTTCAACAGGGAGACTTTGTGCTGGTCCTCCCCGGGGAGAAGCACCAGTACAAGAACATGGCATCAGACCAACAACTAGTCATGATTTGCGCAGTGCCGAAGGAATACGAGTAGTACGAATTTGAATTCGCGCGTATACCTTCCGGGCACCCACCGGGTACCCGGCCGTAGGCTGGGTCGTCCGCTTGAATGCAAATTGGTGTAATACCGGGTTGCCTTCATTTATCGGGCAAAAGCAGCCTTAAGAGTGCTCGGTGATTTCGCACATGGTAGGCTGCATCAAGGGCCTCGTTCTTGTACGCGACAAAAGGCACGCCCGCGTGTCGGCACATGACGCCGTCTGCGTCTGAGTCTCCCACGTAGAGTGCGTTACGAGGGCCTGCTGAAAAATGGTCGAGAACGATGAGAAGGCCCTCAGGATGGGGCTTAGGCTGTTTCACGTCGAGCCCGGAGACAACACGGTCAAACAGAGCTTCAAGGCGAAGAGCGGCAAGGACGCCCGGAAGACTCTTGCCGCGATTCGTCACCAGAGCGATCCGATAGACTTTGTGCAGTTCCAGAAGCGCCTTCCTGGCACCCGGCTCAGGCCGGATAAGTGGAGTAAAGGCATCGTTTGAGAGGGATGCCTGGTAGCGCTGCGCCTTGTCTGTCAGATCTGTGCCGAGAAACAGAGCTTCGATCACCTCGGGGGCTGCGGCTGTTTGCACGAGGTTGAGCTGGGAGGGCCTCAGGGGAGGCAGGCCAAAGTGGCCCAGGATGTGGTTGTAAAATGCCTCGTTAGCGCGCCGCGAATCGATGAGCACGCCGTCACAGTCGTAAACAATGAGCTTTACGCTACGTAGGTCTACACCCACCGTACCAACTTCCTCCCGGAACAATTTCCGAGGGCAATCCTCAGCGGTCGGTTGCGTTCCATTTCTCCGGGACCTCTGCCAAGACATCAACCTGATGCGCGATATAGACGAGCACCCCCTCTTCAACCTGTCTGTGCCGTTCAGTTATCCACCGACCCAGTGAATTTTGATCGAGATCGGGTTTGCCGGTCAGTGCTCCACGAATCGTGTCTATGATGAAATGCAGAAAATAGGCTTCATCAGGCGAGTAGCCTGTAGGGCGAGGGTAGATAACCCAGTCGGAACTTCCCGCGGACAGAATCGGTAAGCCTGCCTGTCTGAGGGAGACGAGAAGTCGCCGCCCCGTCCCGCTCATCCGCGAAGGTCCGCTGCCGGTTTGGCGAAGGTCCATAGTCTGATGGTAAAGCTCCTCGATCTGTCGATCGAGGGCGGGGTGAATCTGGGGCTCGAAGATGGTGGCCCCGTCATAATTGAGGCTGAAATAGAGCAGGCCTCCGGGATGAATAAATGAGAGAATTCTGTGCAACGCCGAATCGAGGTCCACGAGATCGAGGAATGCGTGCGCCACAATCAGGTCATAGAGGCGGTCGTGGCGATCAAGGCCCGCAACATCGAACAGGTCAGAGGCCACAAGGTCAAGGAGGATCTCCCGACCGGGCCGTTTCAGTACCAGCGCTCCTCCGGCTTCCTTCATCGTCTCGAAGCCCTGCCTGTTGGCGTATCTAGGTAGCCTTGCCTTCGCCTCCGCTACATACTCCGGGTCGAAATCGATGGCCGTGTAGACTGCCTTTGTGAGAAGCCCCCGCTCGATCATCCGCTCGATCATAGTCCCAATCCCGCAACCGACCTCCAGGATAGTCACGCTCCTGGTTTCCTGGATCTCCCGCAGGGGTTCCGCCATCCGCTGCCAGACAGCCTGGTTCAGAGCCCTGTCATCAATGCTCTTTTTTGCCTCGAGGTACCGAATGAAACTGTAGTGATCGGGTCCTGGCATGGTTACGTCCCGAAGCTGTGGAGAAATGTGTGAATCTCCGCCCCGGTCTGTTGCCACGTGGGTTGAGAGCAGAACGTCCGGAGTGCCGCGACGCTCATGGTATGGAGTCTCTCCCGGTCACCCATCAGGTCGCGCACATGTCGGGCAACTGCCCCGGCGTCTCCGGGATCCACCAGGAAGCCATTGCCGCCGTGGCACACGATCTCCCCGGCGCCTCCTACCCTCGATGCTATAACCGGGAGACCAAAGCCCATTGCCTCCAGGTAGACTATGCCAAAGCCCTCCATGGAAGAAGGCACAGCCATTAGATGACTCCTGGCGAGGATCTCGGCGACCTTCCCGTCAGGGACCCGTCCCAGAAAGGAGACCTGTTGCTGAATGCCTGCCTTTTCAATCTGCTCTTTTACGGACCGCACGTAGGATGCGTCCGTCTCCTCACTCCCAACCACCAGTAGCTCCCATGCCTTCTCGGCCAGCCCAGACAGCCCGGTCACGAGTGTATGCAGCTCCTTTCTGGGCGTGATGTTGGCGAGAAACACGATCCTGAAAGGACCCTCCGCTGAGGACCGGGCTGATACTTCGTCCTGAGAGATTCTCGCTGAAAACCGGTCTCCCCCGGGATAGGCGACCAGTGCGGGTTTCCCCTCGCCCGTTAATGAAAAAACGCTTCTCCGTGTATCCCGGCTGTTAAGAATAAAGCCGTCCATGGAACGAAGGTAGGCCCGTTCGATGCGCCCGTACAAACGGTTCTGCCATGCGGGCCGCGCCTCAAAACACTTCAGGTGATGGACGATAGCTATGAATGGACAGTCGAGCAACGGCTTGGCACGTCTGTTGAGGAAAAATAGGGAAGGGTGGGCCAGCTCATCCTGCAGCAGAAGATCTGGACGAACACTGGCCAGACGGGGCAAGATCGAGCGGGAAAGGTTCATGCCGAGTCCCAGGCTGTAAGGAACCCAGGGCAGACTTATCACTTCCACGTGATCTCCCTGCTGCTCCAGATGCTCGACCATCATCCGGTCATACAAGAACCCTCCGCTCTGCGTACCGAGGCTGCCATAGAGAACAAGACCAATGCGCACTACAACTCCTTCATGTAGGATGCCCACGCAATCCGGTTCTCCCAGATCTTCACCTCAACCGTGCTGATCTGGCCCTCTTTGAACCGGCTTGTAAAACCCTCACAGAGTATGCGCGTGAAGTGCTCGATGCTCGGATTGATGCCGGTGAACTCCGGAAGTGCATTCAGCAAACTATCCCTGTAATGGCTAACAAGTCCGTCTAGGATAGCTTCGATACTGACAATGTCGGCGAGATAGCCGTGTTGATCGAGAGTCGTGCCCTTCAGTTGAACCTCGACCACATAGTGATGAGCATGAGGGCTGTTCTCCGCCCCCCAGTCACCGCCAACCAGGAAGTGCTGTGCGATGAAGTCTCGCTCAACCGCGACAGTATACATAATCCCCCCTCAAAGACAGGTTGAGGTAAATACTAAGGAAAGGTAGAGGTAAAGACTAAAGCAAAGGTTGAGATAGAGACCATGCCAGTGTTTAAGCTCTTCTCTCTGCCTTCGTTCTGTACTTTCTTCTACCTGTTGTTCTGTTTACCTGGTTTAACCTCAGGCTATGCTCTTGTCTCGTTCCGTACCCTGTCTCAACCTTTGCCTTAGTTCTTACCTCTACCTTCGTTCTTGTTTTTACCTTAACCTGGGTATGTCAGCAGCACTTGCAGCGCCTCTTGCGGATTCCGATCAAGCAGTTGATACGCCCGGGCCGCCTCGGACAGGGGAAATCGGTGCGTGACGAAGCGAGAGGGTTTCAACTCCTTGACCATGTGCCATGCCAACTGCTGCAAACGCTCCTTGCTCCACCGGCCGCGTCGCTCCGGTTCTATGGAGCTCACCTGGCTTGAGATCAGGCGTATGCGGCTCCGATGGAACGAGCCTCCGAGCTCCACGGTTGCGGGCTTTCGGCCGTACCAGGAACCGATAACAACTCGGCCGTTATAGCCGGTGACCGCTATAGCCCGGTCAAGAGCGTCAGGATTACCCGAGACTTCGTACGTTAGATCGGCACCGTGGTAAACGCGGGGTCCCTGGAGCGAGGCGAGCGCTTCTTCAAAAGCGCCTGAGGCATTGGGATCCAAACTACTGTGAGCCCCAACGCTGACGGACGTGCTCCTGCGGAGAGGATGTGCATCCAGCGTAACAAGGCTTGACAACGGGTGCCGGACCAGGAGTGAAGTAACAAGCAGTCCGACAATGCCCTGACCGAACACGGCCACCTGTTCCCCGATAGAAGGGTTTCCATCTGCTACCAGGGTCACGGCCGTCTCTACGTTAGGGAAAAAGACGGCCTCTTCGGGGGCCATATCCCGGGGTAGAACGTGCACCTGCCCGATATCTGCCAGAAAAAAACTCTCATGTGGATGGAAAGCAAAAACTCTTCTGTCCTGCCAAATGGCCGCCACGCCCGGGCCTGTTGCAGCGATCTCGCCCACGGCCGCATATCCGTATCTCATCGGGAAGCTAATCGTGCCGTTCAGGCTGGAAATCGTGTCGTCTACCTTCATTCCTGACGGGGCTTGGCCACGGTAGATCAGAACCTCGGTACCGGCGCTTATTGCCGACACCAGTGTCCTCACGAGGAGCTGTCCCGGCCCCGGCTGGGGCAGTGGCTCCTCCCTGACCTCCACGCTTGAGGGCGCCGTGAAATAAAGGGCCTGCTTTTTCACGGATTGGCCCAGTCAGGATCGCCCCGAATCACAAAGTCACTTCCCACTCTTTCGTAATAAGTATTTATGAGCCTGGGGAAAGGGCGGCTCGTGTGGGACTTTGCAGATCCATTGATAGCCCACTCGGCCCGCGGCATGGCCTGCACGGCCCGCAACCCGCCGACCAGTAGCGGTGCTATCGTAACCACGACCTGATCAACCAGGTGATCGGAGAGAAAACTGGTGATGATCCGTGCTCCCCCCTCAACCATGACACTACTCACACCCATGCTGGCCAGCGTTGCGAGAAGGGCGGATAAGTCGATGCGGGATCCCGAAGGGCTTTTCACTCGGATGACCCTTGCGCCGGCTTTCTCCAGCAGTTTCTGACTTTTCTTGTTTGCCTTGTCAGTGGTAACGATCCAGGGTGAGGTGCCATTGCTTGACAAAAGATTTGCCGAGAGTGGACAGCGTAACCTGCTATCTACGACAACAGGCTGTGGACTCCTGCCTGGTATGAGCCTGACCGTGAGACGTGGGTTGTCCGCGATGACGCAGCCGATGCCCACGAGAATCGCGTCATGTGCCGCACGCACGGCATGAGTCAAGGTCAGCGCCTCAGCTGAACTGAGTGCGAGAGGCTTCCCCCCAACCGAGGCGATGCTTCCGTCGAGGCTCTGGGCATAGGCGAGCGTGACAAGCGGCCTCCCCGTTTTCTTGCGGTGCATCTGGGCCGCACCGAGCCGCGCCTCAATCTCATTCAGTATGTCAGAGTTGGGGTAGCCCTGGACGGACCTGAGTGTCGTCTCTTTCTTGCCCATCATAATTATTGTATTACCAATATAGGGCCGGAGTGGGGCCAATTCAAGCGGCTGAAAACAACATAAGGTTAAGGTCGAGGTTAAGGTTAAGATGGAAAAAAGCCGAACCGAACAGGTGGGAAGAAGATTCTTAGAATTAATGGGTGTAAGAATCTATAATAAGATAAGATAGTAAGGATCTGGAATTTAGGGCATGATCATGTGCGGACTGCTGGGGATAACTGTTTATTGGGCCGGAGACCTCCTACTGGATGCTGTGTGGGAGCCGCTCAGCGCCTGGAGCTGGATCTTGGCACCGGTGGCTATGCTTCTGTTTCTTCTGTGGCGCAGTCGGCTGGCTTTTCAGGCCCATCCTATACGACCTGAGAGAAAAGCCCTTTTTGTAATTGGCCTTGCCAACTGTGTTACCCTATGCCGTGGACTGTTTATTTGTGGCTTGGGGGGTTTCGCTTCTTCTCCTCAGCTTCAAGGCGTCCTTGCCTGGGTGCCCTGCATCATTTACGCAAGTTTATTCGCGGCCGACGGTCTTGATGGCTTGATAGCAAGGGCTTGCGGAGAAGACTCTCCGGCAGGGGAAGTGCTGGACCACGAGGTTGATGCGCTGGGCGTCTTTATTGCCGCAATTGTCGCTTACCAGTATGGGCGACTTCCCGCATTTTATGTTCCGGTCGGTGCCGCCTATTATATATTCAATCTGGCTATCTGGCTACGGATGAAGCATGGCAAGCCTGTGTATCATTTACGGCCGAGCCGATTCCGCAGAAGCATTGGTACCCTCCAAGGTTTTTCCCTCACGCTTCTCCTTGCGCCTCTAATCAATCCGGCTGGGGGTTTCTGGCTTGCGGTTGTTCTAACACTTGCGGTCTTGCTCAGCTTCGTGAAGGACTGGATGGCTGTCATTGGAGCGCACTGGCGGTTACGGCGGCGTTCCGGCGCTTAAAGGACCCGGGTACCTCAAGGCATCCGTTCCGCCGATAGAAATGCGGGGCCCGGAAAAGTTATTTTCAACATTGCCTTTTCCGGGCCCCGATCAATATGACGGCTCTGAATGCTCCTTTCCTTACGTTGCCGCCCCCGCGCCGGCCTCCGAAGCTTGTCTCGCGATTCTGCCTCTTATCAAAGGCCTTAAGACAAAGAAGGCAAGGACCGCGGCAATTGCGTCGAATACGGCGGTGATGTAATAGGGAACAACGAACGATCCGGCGAAGTACGCAGCCAGCATTGCAGCACCGAATCCTGCCAGCAGGGAAGAGACCCCTTTCGCCGTATATAACATGCCGTAGTTGGCGGTCGCATTCTTGGGTCCGAATATGTCACCCGTGATGGCGGAGAACAAGGCATATATCTCGCCCCATGAAAGGAAAACGAAGGGCAGGACGAGGATGAACAACACGGGGCTATTATGGATTTGAGTCATCAGAAAGATGAGAACGGCCTCGACCCCGAAGGCAAGGGCCATGGTGTATTCCCTGCCCAGTTTGTCCGAGATGGAACCCCACATGATCCTGGAGAAGGCGTTCGTGATACCGGCCAGGGTAGCCGTAAAGGGAACGATCGCCATACCGAATACCTTCTGATCGAAGACGTTGAGCGATTTTGCAATCTGAGAAAGGTTCCCGGTAGTCATAAGGCCACCTGTGCAAACGAAGAGGAACATGATGTAGAGGAGATAGAATTCAGGCCTCGTAAGGGTTTGGGGCCAGGTATAGTTCACCTTTGATTGGGCAACGGCCTTGGACACCGTTTTTGAGCGCTGCTCCCACCCCTGGGGCTGCCAGCCTGCGGGGGGGTGACGTAATATAAGCGCACAAGCGAACGCGATGATGCCCTGGGCAACCCCCCAGATCGCCATGGTGTGGGCCCATCCGATACTGGTTATCGTACTTGCAATGGGCAGGAGGGTGAGTGCAGCCCCACCTCCAAATCCCGCGGCAGTGAGGCCCGCGGCCAATCCCCTTCTATCAGGGAACCACTTAACGGCGTTGGCGACTGTTGAGATGTAGATGATGCCTGCACCGGTACCGGCAATAACACCGTAGTAAATGTAGAGATCGAAAACAGTCGTGGCTATGGTTCCGCCAAGCAGCCATCCCACCAGAATGGCAATGGAACCAAGCATCATCAGCTTCCTGATGCCGAACTTGTCAACGAAGATTCCCGCCACGGGAACGGGCCACGTTTCAAAAAGAATGAACATCGAAAATATACCTGCTATCTTGGCATAGGGCACGCCCGTGAATGTCTGCTTCATACCCGGCGTGAAAAGGGTGAACGCGTACTGATAGTTTGATATGACGACCATCGCAAGCACGCCTGCTATCAGCTGCATCCACCGGTTTCCGGCAATACTGCCATACAATTTTTTGGCGAGGTCTGTCTCTATTGCGGCTGCAGTTTCTTGAGCCATACTCTCCTCCTTTAAGGCTTAGAGTCTATAGCATTTGGAGAGGGCGAGGTACCAAAACCGATTCCGGCATGGTACCTCCCATCTCCCGTCAAAGCCTATGCCTTGGCCTTCTTCTTCGGCGTAGGCACGGGTGCCTCTGCCGCAACCGCCTTAATCTTCTTGATCTTCTCATCCACGAACGCCTGCATCTTTGCGATATGTTCCGCTTTCAGATGCGCGAAGCGTCCCTGGTACTTCATATATTCGCCCACCGGCTTATACGTCTTCGGCACGTGCGAGGTCTTGTAGACACCATTCTCCCACTCGTACATCGACCACATGCCGGTCTCAACCGCCAGGCGGCCCATCTCGAGAGTCAGTTTTTCGTCGAACTTCCACCCCTTGGGGCACGGTGCGAGCATGTGCATGAAGGACGGCCCGTCCTGGTTAAGTCCCTTACGGACCTTATTCATCAGGTCAACAGGGTAAGAAACGCAGGTGGTCGCCACATACTTGACCAGCGGGTGTCCCCCGATCACAAGCTGCGGAGGATCCTTTGGAAAGAGGGTCAGCCCTTCCGGGATCAGCTTCCCCGGAGGGGTAAACGTGGTATTTGCCCCGTAAGGCGTAGTAGGTGAGACTTGGATACCGGTGTTCGCATACGACTCGTTGTCGTAGCAGATAAAGAGAACGTCGTGACCCCGGTACATCAAGGCCGACATGGCCTGGAGGCCGATATCGACCGAGCCGCCGTCACCTGCCATGACAATGACATTGGGGAACGGGCCTTCATATTTCTTCTTCCGCATGAGGACCTTAAACGCGGCCTCGATGCCTGATGCCACCGCCCCGCCATTCGTAATCTGGGCGTGGATCCATGAGACCGCATAGGGGGTACAGAGGTAACTTGAATTTGCTACGTACATACAGCCTGTAGGGCCGATGAAAATCGTATCTTTACCGGCCGCCTTCGCGACCAGCCGGTAGTTGAGGGCCGGTCCGCAGCCTGCGCACGTCCGGTGCCCGGGTACGTACATCTCTTCCCGGGGCGCACCGCGCAGCGACTTGATCGGTTCCAGAATCTGTTTATTATAATTGAATTCCATTATCGACACCTCCTTTTCGCGATTTACGCTTCGTCCTCGAAGCCGACCCAGTAGACCTTCTGACGGGTTTTATTCTCCTGAACCATCTGCTTCAGGATCTTTGCCATGTAGTAAAAGTCATCCAGCATGATCACGTCTCCGCCGAGGCCTGCCATAAACGATGTGAGTAGCGGTCTCTTATCCAGGTCATAGAGGCTTGCGCTCACCTCATGAATCAGGTTCCCGCCCCTCGTTGCGCCGCCGTAAGAGGTGCTGGTTTCAACGCAGGCAAGCGCTTTCACATGGGCCA
>JADGQN010000101.1 GCA_017881765.1 Syntrophobacterales bacterium
TAATCCTCGACAGGGTCGAACTTGACGAAGATATAGCTCGGGAAAAGCGGTTCAACCTGTTCTACGAAGCCTGTTTCCTTGTATTTGCGAATTCGAAGCTTCGGGTTTAGCACGTCATAACCGGCCGATATCAGGTTGTGGAAAGCCCGCTCTTCGTTCTTGGGCTTGGTGTTAACGACGAACCAGCATTGCACTATCTGTCTCCTATGCAAGAGGTCCTGAAGTGAGTATGATATCGTCTCTGTCCGTGGTTCATTGCGGCAGACGAACCCCCTCGATGGCCAGCAAGTGCTCCTTAAGGTTGAGCCCCATGCTAAAACCGCCCAGCCTGCCGTCACTTCTTACCACGCGGTGACAGGGAATTATGATAGGGATAGGGTTCCTTCCCACAGCCTGTCCAACAGCCCGTGCAGCCATTGGATACCCCAGACGCTTGCCTATGGAACCGTAGCTTACGACCGCTCCAAAGGGTATTGCCTTGACCTCGAGAAGGACGCGGCGTGAAAAATTACCCATATCCCCCAGGTCAAAAGGAACGTCGAAGTCAACCCTTACCCCGCGCAGGAATTGATCGAGCAGGCGCTGAATTTTTCCGAAGGGCTTGACCGATTCAACAGCGCCGGGATACTGGTCGTGCAACCGTTTTCTTGTGACCGTCCCATTTTCCCGCGTCACGTCGAGGCTGATAAGCCGCTTCTTCCTCGCGACGAGAACGATAGTCCCCAGCCGGGAGTCAAGCAACGTATATTCAATCAATCCCAAATTGACATCAACCATGTAAGTACCTAGAATGTAATACCATAAAAGGGGCCTATATGGAAGGCTTTATCAAATTCGTCGGGACCGGTGGTGCGCGCATCGTGGCGTCAAAGCAGGTGCGGTCAACCGGAGGATTGTGGTTCCATTACAGAAATACGGACCTGTACATTGACCCCGGGCCAGGGGCGCTGGTGCGCATTCACGCGTCGGGGGATCATCTGGAACCCTCACGCCTCGATGGAATCATTCTCACGCATAAACATCTGGATCACGCCAATGATGTCAATGTCATGATAGAGGCGATGGCAGAAGGAGGTTTCAGGAAAAGGGGTGAACTCTTCTGCCCTGAGGATGCGCTTTCCGGAGACCCTGTGGTGCTCAATTACGTAAGAGCCTACCTTGACGCCATCCACGTGCTGAGAGCCGGTCAGTCTTACGTCGTAAAGGATATCTCCTTTTCCGTGCCGGTACGGCACCTCCATCCGGTTGAGGCATACGGCCTCATTTTCCACCTCAACAAAAAGGTCGGACTCATCGCCGATACACGCTATTTCGATGAACTCCCAGGCCATTACAAGGTGGATGTGCTGATTGTCAATGTGTTGAGGGTGAAGCCGATCTTACCCGGCGATCCCATAGACCACCTCTCGGTAGAGGATTTCAAGAAGATTGTTGCGCAGGTCCGGCCGGAAAAGGCCATAATGACGCACCTGGGAATGAATATGATCAAAGAGAGACCGGCCGAGATCGCCAAAGAACTGGAACGGGAACTGGGCATAAGCGTGATAGCCGCGTACGACGGGATGCGGCTTACCTTTTAGACAAGCCGTCAGCTATCCGCCTTCAGTAATCAATAAACAGACCAAGGCCAATCCCATTAGGTGGTCCACTCTGCCGATACCAGGTTGCATTCAAAAATACGACCCAGCCTTCGGCCGGGTACCCCGGGCGACGAGGAGGATAGCGACGGAGGCGTACTATTAGTACGTCGGAGTCGTGCCGACGCAGGCAACGAAGCTATATGAATGAAGGCAACCTGGTATCAGGCGGGTTGAAGGGCAGGAGCAGGGTGAAGGTGCTCCCCGCATCGACCTGGCTTTCGACTTCTATTTTTCCCCCGTTGGCCTCGATGAGTTTCTTGACCAGGGGAAGACCGAGCCCCGTGCCCTCGCCTTCTTTTTTGGTGGTGAAAAAGGAGTCGAAGATCTTCGCCATGTCTTCTTCTCGTATCCCCGTGCCTTTGTCAGTCACGGCAATAAAGGCGTACGTATCGTCTTTTCTTCCGGTCTTTACGGTAAGCGGGCCTCCCTCCGGCATGGCCTGGGCCCCGTTCATCACCAGGTTCACGAGTGCCTGCTGAATGTGCACTCTGTCACCGTAAATGGCAGGCAGCGTCTCATCCTTCTCTATGCTCAGGTCAATCTTTTTGAATCGTGTGAGGTGATGCTCCAGGAAGAGTGCCGTGTCGTCGACGAGGCGGTTAACGTCAAGGGATTCGCCCTTTGGTTCGGTTATGCGTGAGAACTCGAGCAGCTTCGTCAGGACGGTGGAGAGCCGTTCCGCCTCGTTCTCTATGAACTTGGCGTACTCGTCTGCTTTCTGTGCTTCCTGGCCCTGTCCCAGCCTTCTCGCAAAACCTTGTATAGAGATAAGGGGGTTCTTTATTTCGTGGGCTATGGATGCCGCAAGTTCACCCAGGGCCGCAAGCCGGTTCGCCCTTGTCAGCACCTCCGCGAAATCACGAATTTTCTTGTCCCTCTCCCTTATATCCCTTACCTTTTCCCGCAGGGCATCGTAGCTCTCATTGAGCTCCTTGACGTTGGCTATGAGGAGGCGTTCGCGCGCACGAGAGAGGTTTTTCGCATCGTCGAGCTCTATTTCCAGTTCTCTAACGCGTCTTTTCAGCTCTTCCTTTTCGTCCATTCTCTGTGCCGTTCAATTAATAAAGGAATATGTCAAACTCGCAGTAGTTGTAACCCGCGGACCAGCTCTTTGTCTGTGTCGACTTGGCCTTTTTACCGTAAACCTTCTCCAGGAGCCCCGCTATGATGCCGCTTTCCATGTCGCAGAAAAGCTCTCCTGTGTAAACAAATCCCGCGCACGTGATGCACTCGTAAAGCTTGACGATGACGTGGTCTTCTTCGATGAATTCGACTTCCGGTATGCCGATCTTAAGCTCTATTATCTTCTCTCTGAATTCCTCGACCGTCGCTGCCCCTATCATGGTTCCGACAGACTTACCCATCATGTAAAGGGTTTGACCCGAGCTTTCGCCGAGCAAGCTCCGCATGCCGATAATCCGCAATATCCGGAAGAGTGTCAAAGGCACTTCTTCACCCAGCCGCGGGCGCACGATCGTCTTTATGTCATCGAAGGTATACTCTTTCATAAGCCCTCCCTGATCACGTCAATCATCTGCTTATGGAGGAGACCGTTTGAAGCCAGGACGCCACCCTCATAGAGACTGAATGCCCCTCCGGAAAGACTTGTAATGATGCCTCCGGCCTCTCTCACAATGAGCACCCCTGCAGCCATGTCCCAAGGGCTGAGCTTCACTTCCCAAAATCCATCGAACCTGCCTGCGGCTACGTATGAGAGATTGAGACCCGCTGATCCATCCCTTCGGAGGGCTTGGGCCCGCATCATAAATCCTGTCCAGTGGTTAAGGTTATTGTTAGGATTGGTAACTACATCGTAAGGGAACCCTGTCGCGAGGAGCGCCTGCTTAATCTCTTTAATCGTCGATACCCCTAACTTTTCGCCATTAAAGAAGGAACCTTCACCCTTCCGGGCGAAAAAGAGCTCGTCCATGATCGGATTATAGACCACCCCGACGATGATCTCCCCGTCAACTTCGTAAGCAATCGACGTACAGAAGAACGGGTATCCATGGGCGTAGTTGGTCGTGCCGTCAAGAGGATCAACGATCCACCTGTTCTTCCCGGCTTCGTAGGCGTTCGCTTTTTCTTCGCTTATTACTTCATCGTCGGGAAACGCTTTTCCCACGAGTTCCAGTATGCAACCCTGACACTCAAGGTCGACGTTGGTGACGAGATCTATTTCGCCCTTGTGCATGATTGAGAAAGTTTTTTGAAAGTACTTCTTCTGGATTCTTCCGGATTCGAACGCAAGCTGGATCGCGAATTCGAGGGGCTCATACATGCGTCATATTGTAAACGCATCGCCCCGTCTTTGCAATGAGAACGATATGATCTCACGCCCACTCGCCCATCAAACGGGCTCGTTCGAGGCCGCGGAGGCCACGGAGGAAAAGCCCGCAGAGTGACTATTTCTTTGGCCTGATGCGAGAGAGAACGACGCATCAGGCCGACTGCATCGCTCCGCGACGCAAGCCTTTCCGGCGATAGCGATAGCGGAGCACCCTGGAAGGAGCGGGGTTGTCCGGAATGGTCCTCTCAACCATTCCGGACAAGGATGCCCCTCTCTATTCTTGCCTTTCCTCTGCGATGTCTGTGGACTGCTAGCGAGTGAAGCGAGCGGGTGTGAGATAATGGTTCAGGACTTGTGGTTGACTGCAGCCCGGCAGTAATCACGGAAGTTATTGACGCCGATGAAGAACTCCCGCATCATGATAACCCAGTAGTACCGGCCTTTCCTGGTGAGTGTCAGCAGGTGCCCTCGTTTTTTTAGCGCCCCGGCCGTGGAAAAAAAGAGGATCTCAAGCCAGAGACATCTGTACGCATTGCCCCGGAACTTGGCCGCGAGCTGAGAGAGGTCGAGTCGCAGGCCGAAGAGCCGCATAAGAAACTCATAACGGAGCCGTTCTTTGGGCGACGAGTCTTTTCTGCCGACGAACGGGAAAACGGACCTGCTCACCCGCTCGATATAATCGCCGATATCAAAGGTGTTCGCGTACACCGTGCCCTGAAGATAGCCGATTGAGCCGCTCCCGATGCCTGCGTATTCGGCGAAGTGCACAACGTATTCATCGATCATTGAACTGCTTTTCGAGAAACACCACGCAGTGCTCGGGCGGTACTCCGGCTCCAGCATCTCGGTAATCTTCATATAGAACTTCTTTTCTCTTTTGAAGTCCACGGAGCCCCCCAGTTTCTTCCTCATGGCCTCCTTGGCATAGGCAGAAGGCATGAGCGGGTAGTACGTGATCTGGTCAACCCCGAGGCTAAGCAGGATGGAGAGGTCCTTCTCGAGCATGGCCATGGTTTGCGACGGAAAATTGAAGATCATGTCCACGTTGAGCGTATCGAAATGGCCCTGGGTAAGCTTGAGCCTTTCGGCGATCTCCCCTCCGCTTCCATATTTGTGGTAGCGCTCGGCTGCCTGCAGCAGCCCATCATCAAAACTCTGCACTCCCACTGAGAGACGATTTACGCCTACAGCTTTGAGTTCGTCGATATTCTGGCTGGTCAGGTGATTCGGGTTAGTCTCGACGGAGATTTCGCGAATGGGGAAGGTTTGTTTTGCGAGCCGGAGCGTTTGCGCCAGCTCCTCGATGAGTATCGTAGGAGTGCCCCCACCGACATAAACTGCGCTGAAGGCATAGCCCAATCTGTTGTACATGAGCATCTCTTTTCGTAACGCGTCAAAGTAGGCTCTCGCCAGGCCTTCCTGGAAGACGACGCGATGGAAGGAACAGTACGGGCAAAGCTCCTCGCAGAAGGGCACGTGCACGTAGAGCAGCCGTTGCGTGTTATCCGCCGCGGGCAGGGCCGACAGCGTCGAGCCGGGCGAGAACTGGAGGTATCTGAAGTTCTTCTTGCGCGCAACGTAGGTTATGAATTTTTCAATCAGCATACAGACGGCTGGTATGGTCGGATGCTTCAATGTTAAGGCGGAGAGAGAAAAAAATCAAGGTGCAACAATTTTATTGACAATTAGTTAGAAGAAGGGACATTATAAATCATAGGAAGAATGGTCGAACATATGACCAATGAGAAAGCAAGGGCCTTCCTTATAGGCCCGCTTAACAAGGAAAAACTCAACCAGAAGATAGTTGCACGTATAAAGAAGCTTATTTTCTCGAACGAACTGCAGGTTGGTGACAAATTGCCATCAGAACGGGAACTGATGGAAGAGATCGGGGTGAGCCGGGCGGTGGTTCGAGAATCCCTTCGCTCGCTCGAACAATCAGGACTGGTAGAAATCAAACAGGGTGGCACCGGTGGTGCTTTCGTTGTGTCGAACCTGCAGAAGCCTGTCTTTAACTCCGCATTCGATCTTTACAGCCAGGGCAAGCTGACACTCGCGCACTTCGTGGAGACCAGAAAGGCGATCGAGTGCGTCGCCGTACGCGTAGCGGTGGCAAAAGCAACGCCCGAGGACATCGCAAGGCTCCGTGAGCTGAATGAGGCATGCCTTCCTGACATTGACGACAAGGTAAAGCATCGTGAACATGCCGCCCGTTTCCATATGGCCATTGCCCAGATATCAGGCAATCATCTAAGCAAGCTTTTCGTCAGCGCCCTGTTCGGGCTGCTTGGCGAGTTGCGGCCGGATAGTCTGCAGACAAAGCGCTTTAAGCAGGAGTCGTACTTACTCCACAAACGTATAATCGAGGCCCTCGCGGCCAAGGATGCCGGTCTGTGTGAGTACCTCATGGCGAAGGACATCGAGCGTACCGGCACGCTGGAGACGTCGAGGATCAAGAAAGGTCGTACAAAATTACGTTTGAAGAAATGACCTACCGTGGCTATACTCAACGACTGGATGCGGTCTATAAGCTGCCAAAATGACGGGAGGTAGTGTGATCTTATGGAATTAGGACTTTTCTTTCAGTGCCTTGTAAATGGTGTGGCAATCGGGGGCATTTATGCGGTGGTCGCCGCGGGGTTGACCCTTGTCCTGGGCACGATGAAGATCATGAACTTTGCCCAGGGGCAGTTCTATATGCTCGGTGCCTTCGTTGGCTATGGCCTCTGCGAAGTCCTTCATCTCCCCTATGCCGTAGGCCTCATCGCAGCTTTTGTCGCCATGGCGCTGCTGGGTGCGATTCTCCAGAGATTTGTCATCAGGTACACGTATGAGGGATTTTTCCACACGGTGCTGGCTACTATTGCTTTTGCGACCATCGTCGGCCAGATCTCCGTGATCACCTTCGGTAAGACGGATAGGTTCATGTCGCCCGTTGTTAAGGGGCGGACGGTGCTCGGTGGGATCGTGATGAGCAACGATAAGCTGCTCCTCATCGTTCTCGGTGTCATCCTCATCGCGGCTCTCCATTACTTTATGAAAACGAAGATAGGCAAGGCCGTGCGGGCCGTCACGGAAAACCAGGAGACTGCGGGTCTTCAGGGCATCAACTCCCGGCAGATATTCATCATCACCATGGCGGTGGGGTGCGGCCTGGCCGGGATAGCCGGGGCGCTGATCCTTCCGGTCCTGGGCGCCAGGGCCGACATGGGTGTTTCCATCTTCATCAAGATCCTCCTGGTCATCATTATCGGCGGCATGGGGAGCATGCCGGGTGCGCTGCTTGCGGCCCTGATCATCGGTTTAATAGAAAGCTTCGGTTACCAGTTCGTCGGGGGATACAACGAACTGGTGCTCACCTGTTCTCTACTCCCTTTACTCTACTTCAGACCCGGGGGCTTGCTCGGCAAGCCCTTCGCGATACCGGAATAGGGGTGGCAGCCATGCGTAAAAAGAGCCTGATTGCATGCGCACTGATACTCCTTGTTCTGCTTCCGCTCGTTGTTAAGAACCCCTACATCCTGCATCTGGTTATCTACACGTGCATGTACAGTGTGCTGGGGATGAGCTTCAGTATGATGTGGAAGAATCGCCTTATTACCGCGGGCACGGCCGGGTTCTGGGCTGTCGGCGGTTACACGTCAGCGTTGCTTGTCACGAAACTGGCCGTTCCTTTCTGGCTTGCTATGCCCGCTGGGGGCGTGGCGTCGGCGCTCTTTGCCCTCTTTATCTTCTCCATAGCGCTGAGGGGCGGTCCCCTCGTCTTTTTTAGCGTAAGCCTTGTTTCGGCTTTTATCGTTATGGAGGTGCTCGGGACAGTCTCTTTCTTCGGGGGCTGGGAAGGTCTGCTCGACATCCCGGGTCCCAGGATAGGTCCGTACCTTTTCTTCACGAAGACATCCTTCTATTACATGGTGCTCGCGATCCTTGTCCTGAACATACTTGCGTTCCACGCTTTGTATACCTCCCGGATAGGAAGAGCGTGGACAGCCATCGGGTCGAGTACCCGTCTGGCCGAGGTCCAGGGTGTTAATATTTACCGGTACAGGCTCGCCGCATCGGTTATCGGCTGCTTCTGGGCCGGGGTTATCGGATCTTTCTACGCGCATTATCAGAATCTCCTCATACCGACTACCTTCAGCTTCCTCTGCTCGATCTATGTTCAGATGTACGCCCTGATCGGAGGCCTGAACTATTTTATCGCGGGGCCGATTGTAGGCTCGTTTGTGATGGTCTTTCTGCCGGAACTCCTTCGCGCCGGCCAGGAATATCAGCCCATCTTTTTCGGCGCGCTCCTTATCCTGATAATTATCTTTTTGCCGGGCGGTCTCTTGAGCATCGGGGAGCGCTTGCCTTGGCTCGGAAGGCTAGGCGGCAGGATCGGAAGGCGACTTCGCCTCGTATCTACGAAAAGTTAATGGAGGGCTCCTGTGGCATTACTAGAGATTAGAAACTTGAGCCAGCACTTTGGCGGAGTGGCCGCGGTAAGTCGGTTGGACCTCGATATTTTCGATTCAGAGATACTCGGCCTCATCGGCCCGAATGGCGCAGGCAAGACCACGCTTTTCAACGTAATAAGCGGCTTCTACACACCCTCAACAGGCTCGGTGGCGCTCAAAGGGGAAAGAGTCAGCGGCCTGCGGCCGGATGAGATAGCGAAGAAGGGCATAGGCCGGACCTTTCAGCAGACAGTTCTCTTCATGAGGTCAAGCGTCTTTGACAACGTTGTTACCGGATTCCACATGAACTATACCAGTGGATTGATGAACCAGTTCCTCCATACCCGGTCTGCCAAAGACGAAGAGAACGGCATCAAGAAAGAAGCCGCCCGGATCCTGGAGTTCATGGGCTTGAGTGCGCTCAAGGACGAGCTTGCCCAGAACCTGCCCCACGGCCACCAACGGACGCTGGGCATCTGCGTTGCCCTGGCCGCAAACCCACAACTGCTCCTTCTCGATGAACCCCTGACGGGTATGAACCCGACGGAGACGCTCACCACCCTCGACCATATCAGGCAGCTCAAGGACCGCGGTATTACCATCATCATCGTAGAGCACAACATGAAGGCGGTTATGAGCCTGTGCGAGCGCCTCGTCGTGTTGAATCACGGGGAGAAGATCGCTGAAGGGAAATGTGAAGAGATACAGGATAACAAAGCGGTCATCGAGGCGTATCTGGGGAAAGAGAGGAGATGATGCTACTTGAGCTGAAGGATGTGCACGTACATTACGGAAAGGCGGAAGCGCTTCGGGGTATTTCCATGGGTATTGAAAAAGGGCAGGTGGTTACGCTTGTCGGAGCGAACGGCGCCGGCAAGACCACAACCCTCAGAACCATATCCGGTCTTAAGAAACCGACTTCAGGCGAGATCTGGTACAACGGCAAGCGCATCGACGGAACGGACCTGCATGAGATCGTCCGGCTGGGCATTGCACACGTTCCCGAGGGCAGGATGGTTTTTGCCACCATGACCGTGCAGGACAACCTGCAAATGGGTGCGTATCTTCGCAAAGACAAGCGTGCCATCGCAAAAGATATGGAAAATGTTTACAAATACTTCCCGGTACTCAAGAACCGGAAAACGCAGATCGCAGGGTCTTTGAGCGGCGGTGAGCAGCAGATGCTCGCTATGGGACGGGCCTTGATGGCCAGTCCCCAGGTCATGTTGATGGATGAGCCGAGCATGGGGTTGTCACCTATCTTCGTGGAGGAGATCGGCAACATCATCAGGACCATCAATGAAGCAGGCACGAGCATTATACTCGTAGAACAGAATGCCAGGATGGCCCTGGAGCTTGCCCATTATGCTTATGTCATTGAGCTCGGCAGGATCCCGCTCCAGGGCACGGGTAAGGACCTGGCCTGTGATCCGAACGTGCAAAAGACGTTCTTAGGGGGATAGGGGCGGAATAGAAGGGAAGTCCGCGCTGCGCGGAGACGACCCCCCTACGGGCTAGGAGGACCGCTGCGCTGCCCTTACAGGATGCTGCGCTATCGCTAGGAAGAGGGAAGCGGAAAGGCCGATGACGAAAGTTTTTGGCTGGCAGCGCATTGTCGATTTAGAAATTGTTGTGAGCCAAGGAGAAGGCCGAAAGTCAGGATGAAGGCTAACGCATCGAGGATAAAGGTTCAATAAAATAAGGAGAAAACAGGAGGAGAGGCAGATGAAGCTAGGGCGTTTTATTATTGATACTCACGTTCACGCACAGAGGCACGCTGCTGGTCCGGAGTTTAAGAAGCTTGGTATTGCGGTGCCTGAAAAGATGAAATATCGCGATCTCTCGAATATCATGCCGCACCTCACGGCGTATGACAATTCCAAACGGCTCCTCTATGATATGGAGTGCTACGACGTGGACATGTGCGTGCTGTTGCCTGCATTCGGGATGAGCAATGACATTAACATGGCGCTGGTCGAGAAATATCCGGATAAGTTCGTAGCGGTCTGCGCTCCCAAGAAGACAGCAGAGAGAGCCTTGGCGGGTGAAATCGAGTGGACAATAGAAGCGGCCTGCCAGGAGCTTGATGAGCTCCTTTCTACGGGCAAGTTTGTGGGCCTCGGCGAAGGTATGCCCACTACCCCGGAGGGAAGGACTTCCGGGAAGACGCTCGGTCATTCAGAACGCATGGATCAGCTCCGCAAAGTCATGGACGTGGCGCGTAAACATAAAGTGCCGGTCCGCGTGCACACCGGCTCTCCCATGGGCTACCCGATCGCCTACACCTATTGGCCGGAGAACTGGCATCCGTACTGGATGAACGACCTTGCCGTCGAATACCCCGACGTGCCCATTATTTACGACCATGGCGGCATGCAGGGAGGAAACCAGGAGAACCTGGTCAACGAGTGTATCCAGGTCGCTGCCAACCATGACAACGTCTATCTGGAGACGGGCCTTTACTGGACGGAGCTTTACTACAAAGCCCTGGTGAACCCTAACGTCGGTCCTGAAAAACTGCTGTGGGGCACGGACTGGGGAGCAAGCATTCCTACGCATACCCATATCGGTGCACACCCGCAGACTTACGCTATGCAGGTCCGGAAAGATGGTATTGTCACGCACCAGGTGGACGTCATGGGGTGGAGTTTGAAGCAGGTGAGCCGTCTCGATATCTCCCAGGACGACATGAACCTTATCCTCGGTGGCAATGCACTTCGGATCTACAAGATCCCATTTCCGTTGAGCCGCATGTTCAAGCCGGTGGAGTAGGAGCAGGGTCAAGGGTCATGGGGCAAAAGTCACGGAGGGCAAGAAGGCGCATCAGCAAGAATAGATATCTAGTAAGTACCACTTACATAAGCGCGGGCATTCAGAGCCGTAGTCACCCCGGCGAAAGCCGGGGTCCAGAAATACTTTAGAATCTGGATTCCGGCCTTCGCCGGAATGACAGCGGGGTAGAAATTTCGGGACGGAGGAAAGTATGATTGCGAGAGGGAGATTCGTTGTAGATACGCATATACATGCCCAGCGCCATGCGTTTAAGTTCAAGGAGCGGGGCATCAAGCCGAATTTTGCAACATTGGCAGAGGGCATGCCCGAAGTCGAGGTGTATGATAACACGCCGAGATTGCTCTATGACATGGAGCGTTACCACGTGGACCTGTGTGTGATCCAGCCGGCGTTCGGCATGACCGATGAGCTTAATGGCGAGATCGTCAAAGCGCGGCCTGATAAGTTCGTGGCCCTCTGCGAAGGCACTGATTATCAGCAAAGGGTGAGGAAGGGAGAAATCAAGTGGACGACGGAAGGCATCTGTGAGGAGTTGGACAGGCTGCTCGCCACGGGACTCTATGTGGGCATCGGCGAAGGACTTCCGCGCGACCGTACCCGGAGAAAGCCCCACGCGTGGGAGGAACGCTTTGATGAGATCTGCGAGATCATGAAGATAGCGAGGAAGTATAAGGTCCCGGTCGGCTATCACACCGGTGCCCTCTCCGGATACGGAGGGGCGCGGCGGGAGCTGGGTCTCGGCCTCGATTCTAATGAATGGGGTAATCCGCTTCTGGCTCATGACATTGCCACGGAATTTCCCGACGTGCCGATCATCATGCAGCATGGCGGTATGCAGGGTTGGTGGTCGGAAAAATTTATGGACGATACGTTCCAGGTTGCTGCAGCCCACGCTAATGTCTACCTGGAAACAGGCCTCTACTGGGGCGAGTTGTATGAGAAACCGCTGCGTGACCCGAACATCGGCGTGGAGAAACTTGTCTTCGGCACGGATTGGGGCGCCTCCATACCGCAACAGTGGGTTCCGGGGGTTCGTCCGGGAAGCTATGCGGATCAAGGACGGGGTCAGGGCTTGCCGGCCCACCAGGTCGATTACTTCGGCTGGTGTTTGCGTCAGCTGGCCAGGGCCGCAAACCTGTATGACCTTCCTCAGGATGACCTGAATCTGATCCTTGGCGGCAATGCGGTTCGCGTTTTCAGGCTTGAGGACAAAGTACCTCTCAAGCGGCTTTTCAAGCAATACATGAAATAGTGAATAGTAAGCAGCCACGGAGGTTACCGCATGATCGCAACAGGAAGATTTCTTGTGAATACGCATGTGCATGCGCAACGCCACGCTTTTAAATTCAAAGAACGTGGGATAAAGCCCGGCTTCGCAACACTGGCCGAAGGCATGCCGGATGTTGAGGCATATGATAACAGTGAACGGCTCCTTTACGACATGGGACGATACAAC
>JADGQN010000444.1 GCA_017881765.1 Syntrophobacterales bacterium
GGAAGAAAAGAGGATGCGTGCACGACTCATCAAACCAACGCACACGGAAGGGAAGCCCGTCCTTTCCGCGCAAGAGATTGAGCCGCCAACAGGCATGCCCGCCGGTCTCGACTGGAGAAACAACGGAGGTAACTTCGTGACAGCGGTGAAGAATCAGGGCGGTTGTGGCAGCTGCTGGGCCTTTGCCTCGACTGCAGCCCTTGAATCTTCCCTTCTCAGGTCAGGGATGCCGGCCCTCGATCTCTCCGAACAGGTGCTCGTCTCCTGCGGCATTGCCGGTGGCTACGACGTCGGCAGTTGTGCCGGCGGCACTGTCCAAGGTGCTTCTGAGTTTATCAGGAATACGGGTCTGCCGGAAGAGAGCTGCTACCCCTACACCAGCACTGATGGTACCTGCTCGAATGCCTGCGCCAACTGGCAAGCCACCGCCCACAAGATCAGTAGTTGGGGTTGGGTTGCCATCACGTCCCCGACCGTTGATGTGTTGAAAAGCGGTCTGTACAGCCTTGGCCCGCTGGTTACCACCATGAATGTTTATGATGACTTCTACTATTATACGGGTGGGGTCTACACGCATACTTCCGGCAACCTTGCCGGTGCCCATGCGGTGCTGCTCGTCGGGTATGATGACGCGGGCCAGTATTTCACAGTCAAAAACAGCTGGGGAACGGGCTGGGGTGAAGCAGGCTATTTTAAGATCGCCTATAGCGAAGTTAAGAGCGTGGTGAATTTTGGCGACTGGACTATCGCGTACACGGGTGCCGCTCCGACCTGCACGTATGCTCTTTCGTCAACGAGCGCCTCAGCCGATGACGCGGGTGCTACGGGAAGCGTGAACGTCACGGCCTCGTCCACCGCGTGCAACTGGACGGCGACGAGCAACGCAACCTGGATCAGCATAAGCTCCGGCGCAAGTGGGACGGGAAACGGCGCTATCTATTATGCGGTCGCTGCTAACACCGAAACGGTTACGCGTACGGGCACCATGACGATAGCCGGCCAGACGGTCACGGTCACCCAGGAGGGGCCGAGCTGTAGTTTCCTGGTGAAACAATCATTCCCTGCGTCAGGAGGCACAGGAAGCCTCAGGGTTAACGCGGGAACCGGCTGCAACTGGCAATCTTCACCGAGCGACCCCTGGATCACCATTACGCAGGGACAGACCGGCACAGGCAGCGGGAAGTTGAATTTTTCCGTATCGGCGAATACGGGTAGCAGCCCACGAGAAGGCACGCTCACCGTAGCGGGCACGGCTTGGCCTATTTACCAGGAAGCGACACAAACCTGCACGTACGGCCTTTCCCCAAGCAGCCAGTCCTTTACTTCGGGAGCCGGCACAGGCAGCGTCAACGTGACGGGGGCAACCGGGTGTGCCTGGAACGCGAAGAGCAACGTAAACTGGATCACGGTCACGTCTGGTTTGAGCGGCACCGGAAGCGGGACGATCTATTACTCGGTCACCGCCAACACCGCCAGTACACGCACAGGAACCATGACTATTGCGGGTCAAACGTTTACTGTGTCGCAGGCGGGAGCGAACAGTGGAAATCCTAAGATCGACGTCTCGACCCCATTCGTCGTCTTTCGGGGCGTGGCGGCAGGCACCAGCGCCTCAAAAAGCTTTACCGTTTCAAATACCGGCGTCGGTACCCTCACGGTGACCTCGGTTTCGCTCACGGGGAGCGACGGGTCTCTGTCCGAGTCGACGGACTGCTCGATAGTTGCCCCCGGGGGCACGTGCATGGTTACCATCACCTTCGCGCCGCGTTCGGCCGGCAGCACCTCTGGAAATGTGAGCATTTACTCCAACGATCCGGATTCGGGTGTGGTGACCCTTAGCGTCTGGGCATACGCGCAGTAATGCGCAGGCATTGGTAAGTTAAACGGGGCAGGAGACTCGCCTGCCCCGTTTATATCAGCTTTATGCCCGGTCAGCCGCCGGGCGCCAGGGCTTGTCAACAATTACAGCGGACAGACGGATGGGCACTTTTGGCCCTTCCGTCTTTTTTTTGAGCCCCCTCGTCCATACTCTTCCCTGATCCACCATCAAAAATAATGAAAAACCCCGTTGGCCCTTGATGCAAGGGATGATAGAATAAGGCTGCGAGACCAATCCTATCACCAACGAGGTGAAAGTAGTATGCCACAAGGTGTTCTTCCCTACAAGTATGAACAAGAACAAACCGACGCTGGAATGACTGCCCTTGCAGGCCTACCCGTCTATCTCGATCTCGCCGCCGCCCTCGGCTTGGGAGATCATATCCGTACCCACATGCAGGTGAAGACCCGGGGATGGACGGATGAGCAGGCGATCCTCTCACTTATCCTCCTCAACCTCGCCGGAGGAGACTCTGTGGATGACATCAAGATACTCGAGAAGGATGAAGGTTTCTGCAGAGTGCTCGGCCAGGTGGAGACGAAGGGATGGTCCCGTCAGCAACGGAGAGCCATGGAAAGACGGTGGAGAAAGGAACAGCATCGTTCCGTTCCTTCCCCGTCCGCCCTCTTCCGCTATCTTGAAGCCTTCCATGACCCTCTCGAGGAGAAGAAACGTGAAAAAGGGAAAGCATGCATCCCTGCGCCGAACGAGCACTTGCAGGGACTCGTCAAGGTGAATCGGGACTTCGTTGCATCCGTCCAGAAACGCCATCTCCGCACAGAGGCTACGCTGGATATGGACGCCACGCTCGTAGCAACACAGAAAGAAGATGCCTTGTTCTCCTACAAGGGATACAAAGCCTATCAACCGTTCAATGTCTGGTGGGCGGAACACGAACTGGTGCTCCACACCGAATTCAGGGACGGGAATGTACCCGCCGGCTATGAGCAGCTCCGGGTACTCAAGGAGGCGCTCGACCTGCTTCCCGAAGGGGTGAAGAACGTGTATCTCCGTTCCGATACCGCAGGCTATCAGCATGATCTCTTACGATACTGCGAGAAACGAGAGAACAAACGTTTCGGCAGGATCGAGTTCGCCATAGGCTGCGATGTCACGAAAGAGTTCAAGAAGGCGGTTGCCGAAGTGGAGGAATCGGCGTGGAAGCCCCTCATGAAAGAGGTACAGGGGGACATGAGCAAGATGGGAAAAGAATGGGCGGACGTCTGCTTTGTCCCCGATGCCATCTGCCATAGCAAAAGAGACCCGGTGTATCGGTACGTTGCGACCCGCGAGCTCTTAAGTCAGCCGGAGCTTCCCGGCATGGAGGGGCAGCTCCCCTTTCCCACCATGAAGATGAAGACGCAAAGCTACAAGATATTCGGCATCGTCACCAACAGGGCCTCAGAGGGCGGCCAGTTGGTCAACTGGCTCCATAAGCGTTGTGGTAAGAGCGAAGAGGCGCACGCCATCATGAAAGAGGATCTTGCCGGCGGGAAGCTTCCTTCTTCCGACTTCGGGGAGAACGCTGCCTGGTGGTGGATCATGATCCTGGCCTTTAATCTTAATGCGGCGATGAAGCAGCTGGTGCTTGAGGAATCGTGGGCCACGAAAAGGATGAAGGCGCTCCGCTTCTCCCTCATCAGCCTGCCAGGACGTGTTATCGACCATGCGCGGGAACTGGTGATACGGCTCGTCAAAGGACATCCGTCCCTGGAGGTACTCCTCGATGCGCGGCGGCGCATTATGGCGCTTGTTCCCCTGCCGTCAGGATAACACTATGGAAAAGAGCCGCAGACACCGGATGCACGACAGAAACACCCCTCAAGGAGCGGAGCATCCAAAAACAGGCCCCGGAAGAGGCTACGAACGTGTCTCCATAGAGAAGGGGAAGCGATGAGGCTTTTTTGATACCCGCAAAGTGCACATTCTGATCAAAAAGATCGTCTGGAGAGTGCGTGGCGCGGCGCGGCAAGATCAGGTGGTGGATTTGGGGGTCTCACCTGTCTTGACATACTGGTTGTCTTGCACATAGACTTTTTTTACGGTGCCTGCCACTTTCGAGGCGATGCTGTGGATCCTGCCTTCAACAAA
>JADGQN010000445.1 GCA_017881765.1 Syntrophobacterales bacterium
ACATGTATCACTTCCCCGATAAAGAGACCATCTACATCACCGGAAGAATAGGCTCATTTCTCTCCTTCTTTCTATCAAGAGTGGCGGGCAGAAAGATTATCCTCCTGTACGAAGAAGAGGACGAGGCGCTGCTATTGAAAGAGGAGATCGAGTTTTTTTCCGGAAGGGATGTTCATTACTTCCCCGTGTACAGCGAGCGCATCTTCGAGAAAGAGGATGAATCGAAACGGATAGCCTTCCTCCATCATCTGGTCACCGACGACGCGTTCACCGGTCTCTTTCCGGCAAATGCTCTCTTCCACGGACTTTTCCCGCCTGAGCAGCTCACACGCGGCAGCCGGGAAGTCGCATTCGGCGACACGATATTGCTGGAAGACCTGACGGCGTTTCTCGAATCTGCCGGATATGAATTGACGTCACTTGTGCGGGAACAGGGGGATTTTGCTAAACGCGGAGCGATCATAGACATTTTTCCACCTTCCTCTACAAAGCCCCTCAGAATAGAGTTCCTGGGTGATCAGGTCTATTCCATCCGATACTTCGACCCGGCAAGCCAAAGATCCCTCAAAGAAGTGGAGCGCTGCCTTCTCATACCGACCCGGTTTTCCGCGGACGGAGACGTGACGCTCCTCGACTATCTTCCCGGAGGAGCGGTCGTTGTCCATAAAGGACTTGCGGCGCTGGCCAACCAGCCCACAGATACACAACCCGTGCTTTCGCTCGCAGACCTTGAAACCAGATTCTCATCGTTTCTCAATATAGATATTTCGGGCATCAGAGGGGGAGAGGAAGCTCTGACCTATGAGGCCGTCTCCAACGACGACTTGAGAATCACGTTCGAAGTCAAGAAGACAGAAATATTCAAAACGCTCGCTGAAAAGTTCAGGACCGAATGGGCCGGCTATCCTTACCTCTACGTGTTCGCCGTGCACAACCATCAAGCCGAAAGGTTGCAAGAGATTTTCAGGAACTATGAAATAGCGCTGCCCATCCTCTCCTCGTTAGGCCTGTCTCAGAAAGAGAAAGAGTGGGGCATCGTCATCGGCCCCTTGAGGCGCGGTTTTCGGACAGACAACATAATTATCCTGACGGAAGAAGAGATTGTCGGGCCAAAGAAGAGAGTCGTCAAAAAGAAATGGGAAGGTGTGGATGAATTTCTTGATTCGTTCAAGGACCTCGCCGTCGGGGAATATGTAGTCCACATAGAGCACGGCATAGGCATTTACAGGGGCATTCGCAAGTTGAAAGTAGGTGATTACGAAAAAGATTTTCTCCTCATCGAATATCAGGACGACGACCGACTTTATGTTCCGATCGACTCACTTGAACTGGTTCAAAAATATATCGGCGGGGAGAAAGCAAAGCCGAAGATTGATAAGCTCGGCTCAATGCGATGGAAGTCTACAAAGGGCAAGGTCAAAACGTACGCCGAAGATATTGCCAAGGAGTTGATCCAGTTTTACGCCGAAAGGGAGGTGTCAAAGGGGCATGCTTATCCCCCCGAGGATGAGCTCTTCCGGGAAATGGAGGAGCGGTTTGAGTACGAAGAAACCGAAGGACAACTGCGCGCCATTGAGGAAGTAATGCGTGATCTTCAAAGAGAAAGGCCCATGGATCGTGTTGTGTGCGGTGATGTCGGTTTCGGTAAGACTGAAGTTGCGCTCCGTGCTGCCTTCAAAGTCGTTATGGACGGAAGACAGGTCGCGGTGCTTGTGCCCACAACCGTCCTGGCGCAACAGCACTACAAGACATTCACGGATAGGTTCAGAGATTATCCCCTGATGGTAGAAATGCTGAGTAGATTTCGATCGAAAGAGGAACAGGCCGCTGTTGTGGAGAGGCTGAACAAAGGCGCTGTGGACATAATCGTGGGTACCCACAGGCTGCTGCAGAAAGATATAGCTTTCAAGGATCTGGGACTCCTGGTCATCGATGAGGAACACCGGTTCGGGGTAAAGGCGAAAGAAAAGCTGAAGTTCATAAAGAAAGATGTGGATGTGCTCACCTTAAGCGCAACGCCTATTCCAAGGACACTCCACATGGCCATTACCGGCATCAAAGACCTGAGCATCATAGATACGCCGCCTCTGGACAGGCTCGCGGTCAAGACATCCGTGGTGAAGTTCAACGACGAGCTGATAAAAAAGGCTGTAGCGAACGAGATGGCAAGAGGCGGACAGATCTTCTTTGTCCACAACGTGGTTCATAACATAGGTGTTGTTTACGAGCACCTAATAAAACTCCTTCCCGATGCGAGGATCGCGGTGGCGCACGGGCAGATGCGGGGAACAGAGCTCGAAAAAATCATGCTCGCTTTCATAAACAACAAGTATGACATCCTTCTGTCCACGAACATCATCGAATCGGGTCTTGATATCACGAACGTGAATACGGTCTTCATAAACAATGCGTACAGATTCGGACTGGCCGATCTTTACCAACTGAGAGGCCGTGTCGGGCGGGGTAAGAGACAAGCCTATGCTTACTTGCTCGTTCCCAAAGAGGAGGTACTGACCCGAGATGCCCTGGTTCGCCTCAAGATCATCGAAGAGATGACGGACCTTGGCTCCGGACTGAAGGTGGCCAATTATGACCTGGAGATACGGGGAACCGGAAACCTCCTGGGCAGGGAGCAATCGGGTCATATTAATCTTATCGGTTTCGAACTTTACTGCAAGATGATCGATGATGCCGTGAGAGACCTGAAACAGGAAGTGCAGGAGGTAGAGGAGTTCACGCCGGAAATCAACATCCCGATCAATGCCTTCATTCCTGATGATTACATACAGGATGAGACGAGCAAACTTCTCACGTACAAAAGGCTCTCGAGGATCAAGGACGAGGTCGAGCTTTCGGAGATGAAGGAAGAGTTGATAGACCGGTACGGGACACTCCCCGAGCCTCTTGAAAACTTGCTCGAAATCATATCCCTGCGGATTTTTCTGATGCGCATTCGCGTCAAAAGGCTTGAGTACTCCGGTAAACAGGTAACGGTGCACGTAACAGAATCTACGCCGCTCCGCATGGATAAGTTGCTGAAGCTCGTCAAGGAAGACAAGGGCATGGCAAAGATACTCCCTGACGGGAAAATCATGTTGCGGATAGATTCCGACAGCCGTGAAAATGTGGCTACTCCGCAAGCACGCAGGAATCTATCTAGCGAGCACGGCGGGCCGGGTACCCGCTTGCGGGTGCGGGAGGCTCCGACGGGTTCCCCGGTGGAGGGGGCGACGCGAGCCCCATTAATTGATGGTGGGCCCAAGGACCTCATGGGTTCGGTGAGAAATATGTTGAAGGATATCATGACCCTATGATATAAGTTACTCCTTGATTAAGACGCTAAAGCGTTGCGTCTGACGTCTTCGGTCAAGCGTCTGAAATGAAGATAAAGATAAACATTTTTGCGAAGACTAACAACTCAATAATGAGGTGATACATGAAGAAGGTGCTCATACTTTTCTGTCTCGTGTTCTTGCTGTTCGGATGCGGAAAAAAAGAGGAAGGAGGCAAGGTTCTCGCCACCATCGATGGTGAAAAGATAACCATTGAAGAATTCAACAAGGAGCTGGATAGAATCCCTGCCAACATGAAGATGCTCGTGCTCACGCAGAGCGGTAAACAGAGCTTTCTGGACAGATATATTGTAAAGCGGCTCCTTATGGACGAGGCGAAGAAAGAGAATATTGAGAAGGACAAGGAATTCCAGGACAGACTCGTCGACATCAAAGAACAGCTGCTCATAGAGTCATTGCTCAAGAAAAAGGTGTCTACCAACGTCAACCAGTCGGAAGAGCAACTGAAGGATTACTACGAGAAGAACAAAGACAAATTCAAGACGGGGCAGGAAGTCGACACGCGACAGATTCTCGTCAAAACAGAGCAGGAGGCAAAGGAGATACGGGCCAAACTGGATAAGGGCGAAGATTTCGCGGACCTGGCCAGG
>JADGQN010000446.1 GCA_017881765.1 Syntrophobacterales bacterium
CATCTCCTCGTCCGCCGCCCTGCAGGCTTCGGCGAGGGTCTGGAACCGGCCATCGTAGATCTGCTTCTTTATGACTCTTAGCGAGCGAGGCGAGACCATGGTGGCGATTTCGTGTGCATAGGCCAGAACACCTTCCATCAACCCCTCCTGCGGAAATACCCTGTCAACGAGGCCTATACGCAGAGCCTCCTGGGCGTCGATCAGGCGTGCCGAAAAGAGCAGGTCAAGGGCATGGGGCAGGCCCACAATCTGGGGGAGCATCCAGGCGATGCCGTGCTCGGCGACAAGCCCCCGGCGGGAAAAGGCTGTGGAAAAGCGTGCCTTCTCGGAGGCGAAGCGGAGGTCACAGTAGAGTGCCAGTATGAGTCCTAGACCGGCCGCGGGACCGTTGACAGCCGCGATAATCGGTTTTTGGATGGACGGAAAGTAGGAATACCTTTTCCGGAAGTCCGCCCGTAGCTTGGGTGAGACCTCTCCCTCCAGCTCTTCCACTGTTTTTGTACCCGTTAGTGCGGAAACTCCCTCCTCCGCGCTCCTGACCCCGGCCAGGATTGAGACACCCTGAGTGGCCCCTGCTTGAAGCTCGGCCATGTCAGCTCCCGGGCAGAACCCGCGTCCTGCACCGGTCAGAACAATTACCCTTACTGCAGGGTCTTCCGCTGCTGTGTGCATGGCCCGGCGGACTTCTTCCGCCATCACCGGCGTCCAGGCATTGAGCCGCTCGGGCCTGTTGAGGGTAATGGTAGCGACCCGATCCCTCACGCTGTAAAGAATTTCTTCGTAAGTCATGGCGCACCCCCTGAATAATTGTTCCTGATAAAGAGAACGTCCAGACACATTCTCTGTCAAGCTATTATTTGATGAACTCGTAAAAAGTCCTCTTCCCGTAACCCCATGAAATTGTTAATAGATAGCCCGATATTCCCCTTGCCCCGGAGCAGGTATTATGGTAGTAGTGGTAATTATTTCAATACCTTATCAGGAGATGCCATGTTCCATACGAAGGATCACAAAACCGGCTACTTATTCGATCAAGGGCCTTTCGGTTGGCTCGGCCCCAGAAGAAAGAGACTTATTGATACGTCATGGGCAAAGCTCTTCCGGGAAAAGATCCTTCCCTCCTTACCCGTCAACACGCTTATGCAACACTACCACCTCTCCCAGGGAGCACCGACAAAAGAACTCTCCACAATGCTGGGGGTAATGGTTCTCCAGCAGATGTTCGATCTCACCGACGAAGAAACCGTCTCTCAGTATGCCTTCAACATCCAGTGGCACTATGCTTTGGACATTACCGGCGAATCGGATGCGGTTGCCTACCTCTCCCCGAAGACCCTATGGAACATGAGAAAACTCTTCTGCGAGAATGACCTCTATAAGGATATCTTCGACGGTATTGCCGCCATCCTCGCAACGGCGTGCGCCGTAGATACTTCCCTTCAGCGCATCGATTCCGTCCATATCTTCTCCAACATGCACCATCTCGGCAGAATAGGCCTTTTTGTTGCCACAATAAAGAAGTTCCTCGTAAACCTCACGCGTCACCACCTCCGCACTCTTCGACTCCCTGGAGAAGGAGCGCACCGACCGGTACCTCTCCAAAAAGGAAGCGTCTGTCTTCTCCCTGGTAAAGCCCCCGGAGTCGGCCCATACCCTCAGAGACCTTAGGGAAGGATCTCTTCTTCTTTATTGAGCGGTTTAAAGAGAATACCGGGGTAACCTCCATGAGCAGCTATACGCTGCTCGTAAGGCTGTTACAGGAACAATGTGTGGTGGATGGTTCAATAAAGCCTAACAAGGATGTCCCCTCCGATTCCCTCCAGAATCCCTCTGACCCCGATGCCTCCTATGATGGCCATAAGGGAAAGGGATACCAGACGCAGGTTATGGAGACCTATTCGCCCGACAAAGACCGCCTCTCTCTGATAACCCATGTCGTGACCGAGCCTGCCCATACCAGTGATGCGTCAGCGCTTATCCCTGCCATAGCCGATACGAAGAAGAGACAACTGAAACCAGAAGAGGTGCTTGCCGACTCGCTCTATGGCGGTGATGCCAATTGCGAGAAGGCAAAGGAACGAGGGGGTTCGTGTACTATCACCGGTTATGGGCAAAGAGAGTACGAAAGGAATCACCCTTACTGATTTTGGCGTATCCGGCAACACAGTCATTGCCTGCCCGGAAGGGAACGTTCCTGTCTTTACGAAACACAAGAAGGACCGGTACCTTGCGGCCTTCGATCCAGAGACATGCAGCACCTGTCCGGCGAAGCCGGGCAAAAAAGCAAACTATCTCCGCTATGATGAAAAGACACTCCGTATCGCACAACGGAGAGCGTATGAGAAGACAGCCGAATTCCGCGAGAAGTATCGCTACCGTTCCGGCATTGAAGGAACAATGTCTTTCTGTGACAGAAAAACAGGCATCAAACAGCTCCGGGTACGAGGTCTCAAGCCCGTGAGTTTCTGTGCCGCCTTAAAGGCAGCAGCGGTGAACATCTTCAGGGCAACTGCATTCCAGAACAGGAAAGATACGGATCAAAAAACAGAGGCAATGGCAACGAACTGGGTTCCTGGCAGCATTTATGGCGCTCTTGCCGGTTTTATCCGGCGGATCAGGCTTATACTAAGGGGGTCATAAGTAAAGTCACATGACAGTCTATGAAAAGCCTTTTAGAAAGGCACGTCATGAGCGTCATGGGTGAGAATACTAATGACCGGATTAGTAACACTGGTTTTGACTATGTCTGACGACCTGAAAAAAGAGATGATCGGGATCGGGCTGATCGGGCTCTTCATCTTCGTGATGGCGAGTCTCCTCTCCTACCATCCCCTCGACCCGTCCTTCAACACCCTGTCATCAGGCCCGGTCAAAAACTGGTGCGGCAGGGCGGGATCGTACATCGGCGACGCGCTGATGCAGCTCTTCGGCATCATGAGCTACTGCCTGGCCGCGTATGCACTGGTCTTCGCGGTATTCTACGTGAGGAAAAAAACCCCTCCGCACATCCTGGTGCTGTCGGCCGGTTTCCTTCTTTTGTTTCTTTCCCTCTCGGTTCTCCTCCAGATATTCGCCGGACAAATATCGGTCAGGACGGTCAGCCTCCCGTTCTCAGGCCTGCTGGGCATGCTCCTCGAGCGAACCCTTGTCAGCATCTTCAGCTATTTCGGCAGTCTCCTGATCGCTTTCATCATCCTGGTCATCTCGCTCTTTCTCATCGTCCAGGTCCCCATCCTTTCCATCCTCGAGCAGAACATGGTGAGGCGCAGGTCGGTCGAGAGGACTAAGGAGATCAAGGTAGTCGAACAACCGCCGCCGAAACCTCGCGTAGAGGAGCCAAAAGAAAAGAAAGTGGTCCAGGAATCCTTTGAATTCGTGAAGGACATAAGCCCCTATCAGCTCCCACCCACCTCGCTCCTCGACGTCGTCGAGAAGCGGGAGATGAAGATCGACAAGGAAAGCCTCCAGGTAAATGCCCGCATTCTCGAGAAGAAGCTGCAGGACTACGGCGTCGACGGACACGTGACGGAGGTGCATCCGGGACCCGTCATCACCATGTACGAGTTCGAGCCGGCACCGGGCATCAAAGTGAGCCGTATATCCAATCTCGCCGACGATCTCGCCATGGCTCTGACCGCCGTCTCCATCCGCATCATCGCGCCCATCCCGGGAAAGGCGGTGGTGGGCATCGAGGTGCCCAACAAGGTGCGCCAGACCGTCTATCTCAGGGATATCATCGAGTCGGGACCCTTCGCCTCGTCCCGGTCCTACCTGACCCTCGCGTTAGGCAAGACGATCGCGGGCGAGCCCTTTGTAGCGGAGCTTACGAAGATGCCCCACCTCCTCGTCGCCGGTTCCACGGGCTCCGGAAAGAGCGTCTCTCTCAACAGCATGATCTGCAGTATCCTTTTCAAGGCCAGACCCCAGGATGTCCAGCTCCTG
>JADGQN010000102.1 GCA_017881765.1 Syntrophobacterales bacterium
TATCTCACGCCCACTCCGCCGAGAAGCGCGGCGTCGTTCGAGCCCGCAGAGGTCGCAGAGGAAGGACGTAAGGAGAAAAATACGTGAGAGTATGCATGTGCTTGCTCTGAATTCTCGGAGAGAATTCTTTGCATCGCATCTCCTTACAGGATACTACGCTAGCGCTAACGCGCGAGTAGTCGTGGAAAACAGGATATATGTTGTCTGCCGCTTCGCAGCAGACTAACCTTCACGGCCCGACTGAGAGCGTACCAATTATTACCGTGCCACAAAGTGGCTGACGGTTTTGATTTTTCGGCCTCTCACCGGAAAATCAAAAAAGAATTCGCTCCACCTCTGCGGCCTCGAAGGAGCGGAGCGACTGGGCGTGAGATAAGGTCTTATCTTCCGTTGACAAGTTATTGCTTTTTGCATATCCTTACCGGAAGCTCATGGCTCTCGTCTATATAGTTGCCGCTTATCTGCTCGGCTCCATACCTGTTGGCGTTGTGCTTTCGAAATTGAAGGGGCAGGACCCGCGAAAGGCAGGTAGTGGAAATATCGGCGCCACCAATGTCATGAGAACCGCCGGCAAAGGCATCGGCATCCTGACACTCGCAGGCGACATACTGAAGGGGTTTCTGCCCACCTGGCTCGCCATCGCCTACGGTCAGACAGCGGTCGTTGCCGCGGCATGCGGGCTTGCCGCCTTCGCCGGGCACCTGTGGCCGATCTATCTCCACTTCAAAGGGGGGAAAGGCGTGGCCACCGCCCTCGGCCTCTTCCTTGCCCTCAAGCCGGCAGTCATCCCGATACTGCTCGCAGTCTTTATAGTCGTACTCCTGAAGTGGCGGTACGTGTCGCTCGGCTCCCTCGTCGGTACGGCGCTGATGCCGCTTCTTCTTCTCCTTTTCGGCTCTTCTGTCGAGTACATCATTGTTTCGCTCATCGTGGGCCTTCTCATCTATTACAAACATCGTGACAATATCAAGAGACTCTTGTCAGGAACGGAGCATAAGTTTCGTGGGACCGCTGCGTAAGAACGTTGCCCTGGGCCTTGTCTATTGTGTCCTCCTTCTCTTTGCCTCTCATGCGGCCTTTGCCGGTGAATCTCCGATTCAATCCCCAAGCACCGTAGCCGCTTCGGAAGGCTCTGCAGGAGCTCTTAATCCAAGAACGGGTGAGGTTTATCCGCAGACTCCGGGTGGTGCCCTCAATCCAAGAACGGGTGAGGTTTATCCAGAGGTTCCCGGCGGTGTACTCAATCCGAGAACCGGTGAAGTCTACCCAAAGACGGGAAGCGGATACATCAACCCCAGCCCCGGACGCAGCCCGGAAGTCGCGCCCGTCCCTTCGCCGCCGCCGCCGCCGCTGCCTTCTCTTCCGTCATCCCCACAAACACCCTGGAGCAGCGGAAGGTAGCAATCCGTTCAAAGACTTATTTTAGTTATTTTGGCTTCCGGGGCAATGCCTTTTTTTCGGGATGGGCTCTCCTTCTCAATTCCGCAGCCATCTCCTTGAGCTCTGTCAGGCTCTGCTGCATCTCGCCCCAGCCATACCATTGCGCGTACACGGGGCTCGCGTGAAAGACTCCCTGAAACGCCCGCATCCTGTACTCCATGAACATACGCCACAGCTTCAGGTCGATAGTGGTGGGCGCATCATGGAACGACAGGAAGTCGGGAAACGGATGAGCGTATGAGGCGGGCTTCTTGAGTATGCCGTCCTTATAAAGGCCTGCGACAACCCGTATGCCCTCGGCCAGCACGATATCCGTGCGCTTGATCATCTGGTCACCCTTGTCCAGCTCACTGAGCACGAAATTAGCGGAGTGACAGGCATTGCAGGTCGTCACCATCTTGATACGCTCGTTAAGCCAGTCCTCCTGCGTCAGGCGAACTATATCGGCCTTCCCCACAAGATCGAGCCTCGCGGTCGGTTTGCCGTTAGGGTCAAGGACGCCAAGGGCCTGAAGGATCATTTTCCGGGCCTCTGCCCACTTGGGGTCTAAGGGCAGGGGGAGACGTACCGCGAGAAATCCCCAAGCCGTGCGCACCGCATGGTTCCCTTCCTGCATGTGGCAGGTCTGGCACGTGGGTGCTGTCGCCGATTCAGGGAGAATGCCATTCTGCTTCAGCAAATACCGGACACCATGTTTCGAGGCGGACCACATCTCATACTGGGGGTGATCGAAGCCCATGTGGCAGGTCTGGCAGGCTTGCGGTTGCTGAGCCTCTTTCTTGGAGAAAGTGTGGCGTGTGTGGCACACATCGCATGAGACGTACCCGAAACCGGCGCCACTCTGTTTGAGCGCCACGATCTCGGCCTCCGTCTTGTATCCGAGCCTGTGGCAGCTTTCGCAGCCCCTTACGCCCTCCATTTTGGCCAAAGTCTGCCAGTGCGCCGTAGGCATGGCCTTGAGCGTCCCCCATGCCAGGGAGTGTTTCCCTTTCTTGAATTGATCCGCCTTGATCTGGTGGCACATGCCACATCGATCCGGGTTGATGGGAAGAACTTTACTGGCGTCCTCGGAAGAGGCATGGCGATCCCCATGGCAGACCGCGCAGGTGACCTCATGCTGGGCATGCTTGCTGACTTTCCAGTCCGCGACGATCCCGGGCGTCACATCATTGTGGCAGGTAATGCATTCCTGCTTCACGTTCCCGCCGACTGCCTCGACGGGCCACTGAGCTTTTACCCACTCTCTGTAACCACCTCTCAGGCAGTAAAGGTTCTTGAAGCCCATTTCCTTAAGCGTCAGTGCCACCCGGGCACTGGTTGCCTCGCTTGGTCAGGCTCAGTAAATAATTATCTTTGCATCCTTGGAATACTTGGGAGCCCACGATGCCACTTCCAGGGGGTTCTCGTGAATTGCACCGGGGAGCTTCTGCTCAGCGGTTCTCCATTGTTCATCCGGTCGGCAGTCAAGAAGAACGACATCGGGCTTGCCGAGGAGGTCCTTCAGTTCCTCTTTCGTGATCCTCGGCACTTCCGGGAACGGCACATTCTCCTGACCGGCACCCGAGACCAATGACGATCCACCAATACCCAAGGACAGGATCAGCCCGAACATCACCGCCAACAAACGCTTCATGGAACCCCCTTTGCTGTGACCGTCGCACATTTGTGCGACTTGGACGACCGCTTCGCTCGGAAGCATCACAAAATCAGCTGGCGGCGTCTGTACGGTAACGTTTCTCTCTTCCATCTTCCCAGTCGCACATCCGTGCGACGATCTTCCGAGTCACGCTTGCGTGACGGTCGTCCTAGCGGTAGCGTAGCATCCTGTAAGGAAGCGGACGTCCTACGTCCCAGCGCAGCGGTCGGCACAGCGGGTCTTCTTACCTCACTCTCTTCAGCTTCTGTTTTTTCTTGGCCCGCAGATAGTCTTCCACGATCACCCTGCCTAACTCTTTAGGCTCGGCAAAGAATACCCTTCCGAGATTCCTTCTGGCCAGCAAGGTTGCGAACTCCCTCAGGTGAGGCGTGTTGTCGAGCATGATAATGTTAAGCGTGATGCCTTCACGCTGATATGCCTGGGCTTCCTTGATGACGCCGAGGGCGGCTTTTTCAAAACCCACATACTTGCCCTCCTCGGAGTTCGGCTCCGTATCCGTTATCAGGTAAACCTGTTTATCGGCGCTCTCGTGCGCCACTGAGGTCCTGAATCGCTTCAACGCGCTCTTTATATCGGTCGTGCCCCCGGCAAAATTGATGTTCATCACGTCCCAGTATGGCACTTCTCTCACCTGGTTGGAGAAAAGAAAAAGTTTCATCTTGTCACGCGAGTTTCTGCTCATCAGCTCCGACAGAGCAGCCGAAATGTCCATGGCCGCGTGGATCTTATCCCCGCTCATGCTGCCGCTCTCGTCCACGATAAGTCCAACACAGAGTTTCGTGTCGACGTGGGTTTCCCTGACCCGGATATCTTCTTCGTCAAACTCGATGCGCCCCTCTCCACCGCGGGGCCGCTCCATTGCCCTCATGAGCGTCGATTCCATGTCGATCCTGTCGAACTCGTCGCCATGCTCATATTGCCTGTTACTGAAGCCGTGGCTCACACCGAACCCTTCTTCCCTTGTGGGGTTGATTCCGGTGTGTATGCCCGAAAGATTCTCCCATATTTTCTTGAGCACGTACTTGGCCAGCCGGTTGCAACCCTTCGGGGTGATCCGGATACCATCTCCGTCGATCTCTATGAGGTTCTTATCCACGTACTCCTGAAGGCCGCTCTTAATATCCTCCGACTGGATGCCCTCATCCAGTCCTGACATCATCGACAGCTTTTCTTCCAGCTCGCGCCGGGACTGATCCGACAGGTACTCGTCCATCAGCCCGTCAATATCCTTGCCGCCCTCAAGCTGCTCCAGCAACCTGTAGGCGAAGCCTTCCTTCATTTCGCGCAGCTTTTCCTTCTTTCCCTCAAGGCCGGCCGTCGCCTCTTCCATCCTTCTCTGGGCGTATTCCCAGGCCTTTTCCTGCAGCCCCTTCATGTTGTATTTACACTCATTGACCAGACTGGACATGCTCTTGTCGTCCATATGGGCGAGGTCATAGAGCGTTTTATCGTCCTCGCTCTCGCAGGCCGTGCAGCGGTCGCAGAGCGCGCTCATTTCCAGGTCCCTTTTTGACCCCACGAAACCTCCCTGGGAGTAAATATGTCTTCGGCATCCTGCAGGTAGATCCATTTCTTCACCGCACAGACGTTGGCAAAGAATTCCGCCGCGGACACAAGGTATTCCTCTCTTATGCCGTCATCCCTATTGATCGCTTTCAGGATCTCTTCGCTTCGCTCGCCTTCGCCATCCAGGCCGTACTTTTCCTTGCCCCGATTTTCCAACTCCGTAAGCCTTTCCTGCAGGACCGAGGAGCGCCGCAGAAAGCCCGCCCACTGGCTGGGAGCAAGCGCCACCATGGCCTCAGCCTCCTTCATCACGTCCTCTTTCTTCCAGCCAACCGTGATCTCGTTGCTCAGGTCAAGGAGCGCGTTTCTCAAGAGGTCATCGGAGATCTCGTCCACCTTTCGCATGGTCTCGCGCGGGTTCTCGAAGTCCACGAGGTCCTGCCTGAGTTGCACGCGTCCGCGCAGGGCGAGCTTCAGGCCTTTACTCACGTCCACGAGACGCGGAACACGGCGCTTCTCCATTTCGGTGGTGGAATAGGTGTGATCGATGGCCCGCGTTGTCCCCCTGATACTCGCTTTTCGATCGAGCCATCTGCAGGTCCGGCTCTGGCGCACCGCTTTATTGATCAGCGAGAGTATCCACCAGGGCGTGTAGACCTTGCGCCCCAGGTCGGACACATCGGGGAAATCGATGGTCCGCTCTTCTTCACGGATGTCGCCATTCTTCATGCCGAACCGTTCGTTTATCATGATGAAGAATTCTACATCTTCATCGGGCAGATCCATATATATCGTTTCGAGACGGTCAAGGAGGGGCCTCGGCACCTCATTTACGTGCGAAAAGCCTTCGGGGTTACCCGTAGCGACGACAATAAGATCGAGCGGGTATTCCCAGTTGTACTCCTCCAGGATCGCCTTCTTCTCTTCGATGATCGGATGAAGCAGGACCTGGACCTTCGTGCGTATCGCGGGCAGCTCATCCACAAAAAGCAGCCCTCTATTCGCGTGGAACACACCGGTGCCTGCAAAAGAGAGCGGGTCCTTGGGGCTCATTCCGCGCGCAATCGCCGCGATGTCCTTGAGCCCGAGCAGCTTGGCCTCGTTCGTGTATTCGTTTCCCTGTATCCTGGAAAAGCGCTCTTCTCCCGTTATCCATTCGATGCCGAACTCGCGCTCCGGGTGCTTGCTCTCGCGGCACCGCGGACAGAGCCTCTCCTTCGGCCACTTGGGATCGTCGTTATACGGGCAGCCCTTAATCCTCGGCACGGGCAGCAGGAGCTTGGTGATCGAGCGGGCAAGCCTCGTCTTTCCCGTACCCTCCTCCGACACGAGGTACGGATGCGTGCCGGAAAGAAGCGCCCTGACAACGTCCTCCTTGACCTGCTGCCTGCCCTGGATGTCCGGAATGACGTCTTCGCCCCTTTCAATTTTTCCGAGAATGGCGTATCTTAGCAAATGGGATGTCGCTACAGGCTGGTACTTTTCCAGGAGTTCACTGGTCTTACTTTCTGATAATATCATTGGCATCGTATCGAACCTGCGTATAATAGAATTGTAATGATAATACTGATAATATAAATCAAGGACGGAGGTTCGTCAATCGTGGCCGGTTACAGGCATCTGCTTGATACACCCTCAATTCCGCGCATGCTGGAGATACTCCTCGAATGTGAGGAGGGCAGAGACGAGCAGGCATTATTGCAGGCCCTCGGCGACGCATCATACGCAGCAAAGGCCGTCGACATCCTTCTGGAGCATGCCATCATAACGCGGGACAAATCGAGGCTCCGGATCAGTCACGGCAGCGGAGTGACGGAAAGAGTCCAACAGATTGTCGGCTTCTACAGAGGCGTTCAGAGGGCGACAAGAAAAGAGCTGACCTTCAGGGGCATCCTCAATGCAACGCACTATAAGTGCCTCATCCACCTGGGCACGTTTACGGAGATGATGGAACAGGAGGGGTTCGATAGAGAGGAAACAACCGAAACGCTCGACGAAGAGCTGAAACAGGGCTACGTCCAGCACCTCAAGATCGTCTACAGGTCCCGCTCCGGTATAAAGCACAAGTTCTTTCCGTTTATCCCCTTATATTATTATCCCCACTTCATTGTCATGGAGGCCAATAACGTGGAGCCCTTCCGGGCAAAGCTTGAGAATACAGGCATAGCGCTCATCGAGGAAGACTATCTTCTCGGCAACTATCCCAAGGAGCTGGCGGCACAGGCGAGGGACTATATACTGAAAGAGAAGAACCACATTAGAGAGAAGATAAAGGGGGAGGCGTTTGATGTGTGGTGGTATTATCGCTTCTGAGGGTCGGCCGGGGCGCTTTTTGCGCCTAACTTCGTTGCCCTTCAGCCCGTGCTTACTCGACGTACCGCCGGGTACGCCTGCGTAGCCCAGGCCTCGGCGCGCCTCGTTATCCATCAAAAATCGCCCCGGCCGAAAGAACATCCACGGTTGTGTCCACCCTCCCCTGTTTGGCTGGTCTTCCGTGGTACACATAAGTTGTCTTTGAACCAACCTCCCTGCGGTCAATTTCCGGGCGAGGAGATCAACAACGGTTCGGGTTCCGGGTTACCAGTCAGAAAGACAGCCCCGAGGGGTAGGGGGTATGGGCAAGGCGAAGTTGGTCACACCTCAAGAAGTTCTGGATAGTGGGTACGAAGCCAGTCCTCTACTACACCACGTAAATCCCGCGCGAGAACCACCATCTCCTGGGCTTCTTGCTCCGATATCGTGCCGGAGCGCTCGTAGCCGCCAATGTTCCGTTTCTTCCTGAATTTGTCTAACGTGGTAACAAGGCTCGGGCTGACTTCCACAGTATAACGGAGTGACTGGATAGTCCTGTAGTGATAGGCTTCTCTGGATGCCCGGTAGCCTGAGGCTGCGAGGGCTGCTGCCGCTGCTTGCAGGGCCGCATTGTGCGCAATCGCCAATCTCCAGTCAGGACTCAGGCCAGGAGACTGGCAGTCCTCGAGGTCTCTGTCTGCAACAGCCAGAAGGTCCGTAATCTCGGCCGGGCTCGCTTCGTGCTCAACCAGCCAGCCGCTTTCCAGCCAATCTCTTAAGCTCAGTCTCGTCTCCCACCAGGAATATCTTTGGACCTTTCATTACAGCCTTAAGAAAATGTTGCCCTGCAGTCGCCTTTGCTTTGAACTCGGCCTTTGGGTAGACCGTTGGATTAATTTCACGCCCCAGCAGGTCTTGGGCCTGCCCGAGTGCAGAGACAACATCACCAAACGTCGCATCTCCAATAACCATCAAGTCGATATCGCTGCTGCGCACTTCCGTGCCGCGTGCCACTGAGCCGTAAATGAACGCGGCGTTGACTCGATCGGATATGATGGCAAGTGCCGAGCGCAACACATCCCCGATTCCGGCAGTCTTGACGACAAGGCTCTTCAGCTCAGAAAATATCGGGCACTTCGGGTTTGCCTGGTAGTGTATCTGGCGGCCACGTACCGTACGGATAATAATCCCGGCCTGTGAAAGTTGCTGAACTTCCCGTTGCACCGCGCCCAGGCCAACGCCGGTGACGCGCGCGATCTGCCGGAGGTAGAAAGCCTCATCCACCCGTGTATAAAACAAAGCGAGAATAGCCCGGCGCACTTTCCCAAAAAGAGCAGCAGAGAGCATATCATCCCATGATGCTGTACCCATAATGGATACGATTGTACCCATTATGGTTACGGTATTCAAGACAATTTTTTGGTATGGCCGATGGAGACATTGGTTCGACATGAACTTTGAAAGACTCTTCGGAATGTTTCCGGAAGAAGACTATCTTCTCGGCAACTACCCCAAGGAGCTGGCAGCGCAGGCACGGGACTATGTGCTGAAATCACATTAAGGAGAAGATAAAGGGGGAGGCGTTTGATGTGTGGTGGTATTACCGGTTCTAACGGGCGGCCGGGGTGCTTTGAACTTTACCGGGTACACGTCTTGGAACTACAACAAAATCCTCGTCTGGTAGTGACGCAGCGAACCAAGTGAGGCGCTTAATTTCAACTTTCACGAAAGTCCTCACATCCTTACGATATACCTAAATCCCCGTATTTGCCTTTTTGACGCATCAGCTTCTCCGCCAGAAAACCAGTGCAAGTTGAAGTTGGCCATACCAACAGTGCTGGGTTTGAGGCAAAAATAGTACCTTTTTCCGCTACAGTGGTTCAGGGGCCCCCGTTACCGGCGCTGATCCAAGGATGTCAAAAGCGGGCAGATTGGTAGGATTGCCAATCACATTCCAAGCGGTACCGTTAAAGTCCACCACCAGCCCTGTTGCGAACTTCGAAGCCGGAGGAGTCGCATCTGGATAAGCCAAATTTCGGTACCAAGCTGCATCACCAGATCGATCAACCACATTAACTGACATGAAATATGGCTGTCCGGCTGTCAAGCTGAGTCCCGTTATGCCACTAATGGTCTCAAGAGGATGTTGCGTGCTTGTGTCATACACCGCACTTGGAGTCAAATTAGGAGAAGTATACAACACTGCTCCCTGGTGCCCGCTATCAACGAGTGGCTAGACCACACCGCCGATGTACGGGTATTTCGTTGGGTTAAAGATTAGTGCGCCCTCTCTAAAAGACATCCCCTCCAGCAAACGGAAGAGCGCAAGGTGACCAGCCGCAGCGGCCAGAAGGACGCTCGGTCCAATGGTGGACCGAAAGAGCGTTTTCGCCTCAAAGTGTTGCAAAATCCTCCTGGAAGATAAAGCTCAAGATTACGCAAAAAGGAAAAAAATTTCTCCGGGAAAATTTTATATAAGGGGCCGCTGTACCGTGGGATATACCCTGCAGTTATGCCGCAGAAACGCAGCATGGTCCGACTGAAGAGAATGGATGGGACCGAAGGCGCCACAGCCCTTTTGGTTGCAAGGGACCGCCGTACTCCGTTTCGGGAGCGGTGGAAAGACGGATCGAGACGTGGCGGGTGAGGCATCCGGGACGGTATCGTGGGCTCCGATACCGCCGAAGGGAAAGCGCTTGCTAATCCTGCGGGGCAATTCGGCCGATATACTGTACAGACTCACGAGTGGCGGCAGCATCACAGGCTGAAGCCGCGCATAGCTCGTGTTCATGGAGGGTCAGTATAAAAGGACAGGCCGCACGTGGTGGAAAAGTCGGAGCAAATGGGATTTACAGGCGCCCTTACAGACCGGTTCCGATACATCAGATAGAGTTACACCCATTCCAAACATGGTGGACCGGACCGAGGTCACTCACGGAGCTGGTCACAAGCATCCGGAAAGAAGGAGTAAAGGAACCAATTAAGGTGATGCGCCTGGGGCGTCAGAAGTACTGTATTATTGATGGCAAAAAACGCTGGATGGCGGCAAGCATTGCCAAGCAGGCGCGCATACCAGTAACGACCGTCAACGTACGGCAGGAGAATACAGACAAAGTGTGGCTTGATGAGTATTACAGGCAGCCGATGCTCCCCATCGTCGACCAGGCGCTCACGCTTTGCGATTTTGTCCAGATGGATCATCCTCGTCACAAGAAAAAAGAGATAGCAAAGTTGTTGGGTTGGAGGCCCGCGCGCGTATCCGTGCTAATTACCGTGGGGATATTTTTGCGCAAGGCCCTTCTAAAACAACTCTTGCACTACAGCCAGGTTGCTGGTGCGGACCTCCCACTGAAGTTGCTTTATGCGGTGGCACGCTGTGCGAAATTGGCCGGCAACTACGATGACGCAGTCGCGTCGCTGTTTGAGGCGTCTGAGCCGGGAGCAAAGCCCTCAGCTATGTACGAAGCGGTGTGTAACGACCTGTATACGCAGAAGGCCCAAAGCCAACGCCAGAAAGACGGCCAGACCGGGGCGGGCTCCAGAACGGAAAAGGCAGCGAATGATTCCGGCGGCCGCGGGAGGACTGACCGGCAGGCAACAGAAAGAGACGTGGCTAAAGCGACGTTAGAGCTCCTTATGAAGCCAGGACCTCTTGATCTGACGGATTTTGATCTGATCCCGGGAACGGAGACGCCGAGCGGCACCCCGGAGGCGCCAGGCTCAGGCACCCGCCAGCGTCCGCCGGGTGCAACGGGCAGAGCGCTGCTGCAGCAGCTTCGTTCCATGGCCAAGATCGTCGCCTGGATTGAAGGCTCGCGAATCGACGGCATCGCAGTAACAGAGGCGGACGCAAAGAAAATACGGAGCGCAGCGAATGACCTCATGCAGAAATTTGAGTTAGCCATGAGCAAGATCGATGAGCTGCAAAGAATATGACCGGTGGAGTGGTTTTGAAGGATGCAGTGGGACCGGTTCGGAATACGGGGTGAATGACAACGAAAGCTGCTCTCCGGAAGACGCTTCTTCGTCGGTCGGCTCAAGGTCGACTTTGATACGGCGCCTTCGGTCATCCGCCAGTTCCCACTCAATCGGCTCCTGGCCAGGAGCATGCGAGGCTGTGCCGATGCTCAGGCGGCTCTTCTAGGATGTTATCGACACGCCTGCAGAGTCAAGATTGCACGTCCACCGGTCGAGCACACCTTCCCATTATCCTCGCTTCAGGGCTCATGGACATCCTGTTCCTGTCCCCTGGTGGAACGGGCTGCCTTTGCGATTGATTGCCTGAATTCCGCCTCAAAAAACGGCCATCTCTCAGGTACATCATGGTCCGTGGGCATCCCGACTAATGATATTTTGGATCGAACAATTTTGCACAGCAAATGTTTTTGTCCCATAAGTAACTGTACATGCGCTATTGTTCGGCGCGGAGGCATAGATGGAGACGACACGTTGACCGGGCTCGCGGGCGGCGCTCGTGCATCGAGCCTGGTGGCAATGCGGGCCGGTATCGTGCTCAGGGTGCTCGACGGCATGCCGGAAGCACGGATCGCGCGGGAACTGGGTGTCTCGCGCAGCACGGTGCATCTTTGGACCGTGCTGCGCGGGCCCTCCTCGTTGATGGCCGCGCCCCTGAAGAATAGAGCGTTTTCACCTCAAAGTGTTGCAAAATCATCCCGGAAGATAAAGCTCAAGATTACGCAAAAAGGAAAAAAATTTCTCCGGGAAAATTTTCTTTGACAGGGCAGGCTGGGCTGCATCGGGTACACGGTTGCCACGACCGAGAGAGAGGGCATGCTGAAAAACCCTGCAATTCTGCCACGGGGAATTTGGGTCAGAATACGCACCCTTCCGTAGTATGGGCGTTATTGTCGTGCCAAGTAACGGCGGGAAGGAGAAGGCCCGAGACCACAGATGGCAGCAATACAGCAGCATTTCAGCCGTGAAGGAGCAAGTCGCGAGAATACAACCGCCAGAAAAGACAGCGTGATCTGATCCCGGCTGTTCCATGGGAAAGAGCGGTCCACCTTGCAGGACAATGCCCCTTCAACGCCATAGGTAAACACCTCAGGCTCAACTATAACGAACTGAAGCTACCCGCCGGAGAGTGTTCCGTCCGTAAGAAACGATCTCCTCTGACCGCGGTTGCCTCTTAAAACCCTAGGATCGCTCTATCCACCAGTCCGCGTATTCCGCGGGCCATCCCTCCTGGATGATCCTGAGGATTGGCTCGAACTGCCTCTTATACTCGTCGTCCCCGCTCATAATCTCGATAGCTTTGTCCAATGGCGTCCGTTCGCGCTTGTCCTTGGTCCACGGATTCGCCCCATACTCCAAAAGAAGCCGCAAGATCCGGATACTATCGTCCTCGACGTAGGGGGAACCGAAAGGGGGCGCTTCGGGGTCCAGCGAGGTGCTGCGATCGCCCGGGAGATCGAGCGGGGTTCCAGGGCCGAGGACCAGACGGAGGGCAGCGTCAACACTTCTTTCAGCAGCCCCATGCAGAGCGGTTGGCAGGTCGGCATCGGATCGCACTGCGTCCACCTCAGCCCCGTTCTCCAGGAGAAGTTGCACGATCGCTGTTTCTTTCCTGTAAGCTGCCAAGTGGAGAGCTGTAGTG
>JADGQN010000447.1 GCA_017881765.1 Syntrophobacterales bacterium
TGTGCCCAATGTGGTGAAGACTCTGGAAGAACATGGCGTGAAGGTGACGGTGAATGAAACCTACAATCTCCCCCTGAGCGATGCAAGCCCGCTGGTGAGTAAAGCGAAGGGAAGGGGAGGGGAATACCTCATCTGCCAGAGCCTCTTCGACGATATGGTGATGATCATGCGGGCCGCCAAGGCGCAGCGTTACACCCCGAAGATTATCTGGAACATACTCGCATCGAGGATACCCGCATGGACCAAGGAATTGGGCCCTGACGGCGACTATGTGCTTGCCAACAGTTTTTTTCCTCAAGGTCTTCCTTATGCAGGCAATGACAGGATCCGCGAAGCCGCTAAAACAAAATTGGGATTACCGGTACCGCCCGATTTCTTTGCCATAGGCTATTGCTGGATATATACCTTAGAGCAGGGCGTAAAAGGGGCGAATACTCTGGACGACACGAAAATAAGAGATTACCTGCGCTCCCGTCCTTTTGAGCTGCCTTACGGGAAGGCGGTAAAGTTCGACGCAAAAGGGTTGCCCGCGCCGTTCAACTTCACGGTCCAGACCAACAAAGATGGAAAGAGCGATGTAATCTGGCCGAAAGACGCGGCAACTGGTAAACTGGTTTATCCGCGGCCTGCATGGGGCAAGTAGGACAGTTGCCAGTTGCCAGTTAACAGTTGTCAGTTAACACCTGCCAGACAGCGACCGGTGACTAAGATGCAGTGAGCAGTAAGAAGTAAGCAGTGAGCGGTGAACCGGTAACCGACAACCGGTAACTGTCTTTGGAGAAGCGGGGCTATGTCCCTATCCTACATCATTGAATCGATCATCAGCGGCCTGTTGCTCGGCGGGATCTATGCCCTCCTGAGCGTCGGGTTCGGCCTGACCTGGGGCACGATGAAGGTCCTCAACATCTCGCACGCCGTCTTTGCCGTGCTCGGGGCCTTTGTCTCCTACTGGTTGTTTGTGAAGGCAGGGCTCGACCCGCTGCTCTCGCTGCCCTTGCTGGCGGCATTGCTCTTCCTGGTGGGAGCGGTCCTGTACCGACTGGTGATCCGACCCGTTCAGAAGGCGAGGGACGTTATCATGGCCTCCATGGTGGCAACCTTCGGCGTGGCCATCGTGGTCGAGAATCTCATGTCTTTCATCTGGCGTCCGGACCCCCGGATCCTGAAGCCTCCCTACGCGGGCTCCTCAATCTTTATCGGCGAGATGGCCATCTCGCAGGGACCTTTGATCGGGTTCATCATGGCCATAACCTCCATTGCCCTTCTCTACCTGTTTCTCCATCACACGTATATCGGCAAAGGGGTACAAGCCACCTGGCAGAACCCGACAGGGGCGGCGTTGGTAGGGATAAATCCCGGCACGGTTTCATTGATCACCTTCGCGTTATCGATTGCCTCGGCCGGGGTCGCCGGCGTAGCCATGGCCATGATCTACGCCTTCTACCCGTCGGTGCAGTCCGTATGGACCATGTTCGTCTTTCTGGTGACGATCGTCGGCGGGGTGGGGAGCGTGATCGGCACCGGGCTCGCCGGCCTGCTGATCGGATTCATCATCGGTCTTTGCGCGGCCTTTTTGCCCTTTGTCTGGGTGAACGTGTTGCTGTTTGCCTTGCTGCTGGCCATCCTGCTCTTCAAGCCGGAAGGACTCTTCGGAACCTGACCATGCTCAAGCCCAAGCATATACTCTTCCCCCTCGTCATGATCATGCTGTTTGCCTTTCCCGTGGTCAGGCCACCTCTTTTCTTTCTCACCCTCTGCTTCTCCGTCTTCATGTTTGTGGGCCTCTCAGAGAGTTGGAACCTGCTGGGCGGTTACACGGGCTACGTGAGCCTCGGACACATTGCCTTCTTCAGCACAGGGGCGTATACCACCGCTGTCTTCATGAACCGTTTTGGCATTTCTCCTTTTATCACTGCCATCCTTGGCGGCGTTTTTTCCGCCGTCCTGGCCGCCCTGGTCGGTTACCCGGTGCTCAGGCTGAAGGGCGCCTATTTTACCATTTCTTCGCTTCTACTCGCCGTGGTGATGCAGCTCATCTTCATGAACTGGGATTTCGTCGGATCGAGTACCGGGCTCTGGTACAAGCTCCTGCCGGTCAGTATCGAAGTGAACAGGATCCTCTTCTATGAGGCAATGCTCATCGTTGCAACGGCGATCACCCTGGTAGTCCGCTACGTGGAGCGGTCGAAATTCGGCGCCGGCCTGGTCGCCATCCGGGAGGATGAGGATGTGGCCAAGACGATGGGGATCAATACCCCGTGGCTGAAGATGAAAGCCTTCATCCTCGGAGCTTTTCTCGCGGGTGTGGTCGGCGGCATCTACGGATACTACATGTCGTACGTGCATCCGGAAGTGACGTTCAGCATGAATACGAGCCTGCTCATCCTGTTGATGTCCTTTTTTGGCGGCTGCCGCAGCTGGAGCGGACCGCTCCTCGGGGCAGTCGTCCTGAGCCTGGCGAACCAGCTCATCGTGACCTTCATCGGGGCGGAGATCTCGCGCATCCTTTACGGACTGCTGCTCGTGGTCGTCATCATCTTCATGCCCGATGGGGTCATGCAATACGCAAAAGGCTTATTCGTACGCGAGAAACGATAGGGAGCATACATGCTTGAGGGTATAAAGGTCACCAGGAGGTTCGGTGGATTAATGGCCCTCACCAACCTGGACTTTACCGTAGAGCAGGGGCAGATCGTGGGTCTGATCGGTCCGAACGGATCGGGCAAGACCACGCTCTTCAATGTCATAACCGGTTTTTACCCTGCCGATTCCGGGAAGATCATATTCAAAGGCAAGGAGATTACCCGCTGCAAACCTTACGAGATCGCCCGTCTCGGCATTGCGCGGACGTTCCAGATCGTACGCCCCCTTTTAGGCCTGAGCGCGCTCGACAACGTGACCACGGCCGTTCTCTACGGCAGAGAGCAGATCGCCGGCATGGCGAAGGGAAGGGAGCGGGCGGCCGAGCTCCTCGCGTATGTGCGCCTCGATGACAAGAAGGATGTGCCCGCGCAGCGCCTCGTGGCGGCTGAGCGCAAGCGTCTCGAGCTTGCCCGGGCGCTGGCGCTCAAACCTGAGTTTCTGCTCCTCGATGAGGTCTTCTCAGGGCTCAACGATACCGAGATACAGGATGCCATCAAGCTCATCTTCAGGATCAGGGATGACCTGGGTGTCACTATTTTTCTGATAGAGCACGTGATGAAGGCCGTGATGGGCACGTGCGAGAAGATCTTCGTCATACAGTATGGGGTGAAGCTGGCCGAAGGGAAGCCTGAAGAAGTGTCGAGGGATCCCGCGGTCATAGAAGCCTATCTCGGCAAGAAAAGGACCTGTTGAGCAGATGCTGAAGGTTGAGAAACTGCATGTAGGTTACGCAGGAGTCGATGTACTGCGGGACGTCTCGTTGACGGTCAACGACGGGGAGATCGTCTCGGTAGTGGGCGCCAACGGGGGCGGCAAATCGACCCTCCTGAAGACGATCTCGGGACTCATAAAACCCGCATCCGGCCGGATTGCCTTCATGGGCGAGCGGATCGATCAGCTGGCTCCCCACGAGATTTGCAAGAGGGGGCTGATCCAGGTGCCCGAGGGGCGACAGCTTTTCCCCAAGATGAAGGTGATCGATAACCTGGAGATGGGCGCGTACCTGGCCGAAGCACGGAAGCAGACAGCCCGGTCGCTTGAAAGGGTGTATAGCCTGTTCCCTCTTTTTCAGCAGAGGAAGCATCAGAAGGCGGGATTATTAAGTGGCGGCGAACAGCAGATGCTTGCTATTGCCAGGGCTTTGATGTCGATGCCCAAGTTGCTGATGCTCGATGAACCTTCCGAAGGTCTATCGCCCCTGTTCACCTCAAATGTGTTCGATACGCTGAAAATCCTGGGAGAACAGGGGCTCACCATTCTGCTCGTCTCGCAGGAAGTGGAACTTTCTCTTGCC
>JADGQN010000448.1 GCA_017881765.1 Syntrophobacterales bacterium
CTCTTGGCCTGTGCGCTCCGGCTGTGTTATACTATTGGTAGATGTATTTGAGGGAGGTTAGTATGAAAAGAATTGTGCTTATCATGGTAGCGCTTGTGCTTGCCTTCTCACTGGCTCTGCCGCAGCGTAGCGAGGCTCGTGGCGGTGGTTGGTGGGTTCCGGGAGCCTTTTTCGGAGGCCTGCTCTTTGGCAGCGTTATTGCGCGTCCCTATTATGCCCCGGCCCCGGTGTATGCCTATCCCCCACCACCTGTGTATGCTTATCCTCCGCCGCAAGCTTACCCGCCACCACAACAACAGGCTTATCCGCCACCACAAAGTTACAGCTATCCGCCCCCGAACACTCCGCCCCCACCGAGAGCCGAGGCGCTCAGGAGCGAGGCTCCACCCCAGAGTTCTGCCGGCGAATGGGTAACTGTTCCCGGCCAGTATGTGGGCGACAGATGGGTACCGCCCCATAAGGCGTGGGTCCCGACGAAACCGTGATTTCAGAAAGAGTCTTCTGAACTGACCGCGCGGAATCTCTTATTAAGAGTCTCATAATACTCTTGTCATGCCGGACTTGATCCGGCATCCAGAAAAGACTGGATTCCGGCTTCCGCCGGAATGACGGAGTGTCGGACAATTATGAGACGGTTAATGAAAGGCCTTCAGCAGCTGGCTGGTGTTGTACGCGAAAATATCTTCCAGGCTTGCGGTCTTTTCCACTCCCGGGAAATTGATGATCTGAACATACCTGCACTTTGCGTTGTCTGCAATGGTTCTGGCTACGGGCGAATGCAGGATATCCAGAACGACGTCAGGCTTTTGCGCAACGGCGTCGGCGATCACCCTGGGCGTCAGCTCCCCCATAGGAATCACCTGAACTACTGAGAGACCTGCCCACGTTGCGAACGGCTTGGCGTGGAAGTGCACCACTGCGCGCTTCCCGGCAACCGGAGTCAGCTTATTCTTCAGCAGCCCAAGCGTTTGGAGAAAGCTTTTCTCCCAGGCGCCCGCCTCTTTCTCCGTCTTCAGCGCGACCGCAACTTTGTGCACCTGTGCTATGAGATTTTCGGGCGAGAGCGTCGTGTCGACCTGGATGGCGATAATCTGCTTGTTGCGGGAGGTCTCAACAAGTTTCGACACCATCCTTTCATAGCCCGCGTAAATGACGACGTCCGCCCCTTCCAGTTTGAGCAGATCCGTGGGCTTCAAATCGTATTCAGGCGGATGCTTCGCTCCTGCAGGCGTGAGCACCCGGACCTCTTGCGCGCCGGCAGCATGAGCAATCGCGCCTGCGAGAGATGTTGATGCGACAACGACCTGGCCCGCTGCACACGGGAGGGCTGACATCATGAGAAGTACTGCTCCTAGACAGAAGAGCATAAAACTCGTACCGTATGCTTCGCGGGGTCGATGCCAACGCGTAGTCAATTGGAGACCGAGGCGGCAGCGAGGAGCCGACGCAGGCGTACCTTGGGGTACGTCGAGGAGAGCGACGCAGCGACAACGAAGGTATACGATTGAATACGCGTTGGCATCAGGCTTTTGCATGGCTTACTAACCTCCTTCCGAATAACATACACAAAGCGATTATGAAAGATGCCACCAGAATGATGGTGGAGCTTGCAGGCATGTCGAAGCGGAAGGATAGATAAAGACCGCTCATGCCCGAAACAAGGCCGAAGAAAGAGGAAAGAATGAACGATTGCTTCAGGCTTCTTGCTATCATGCCCGCTGCCATTGCGGGCAAGAGCACAAAAGCATCCACGAGCAGAGCGCCGATCATGCGCATCGACACTGCGATGGTCAGCCCGAGCATGAAGACGATCAGGTAATAGAGCGATTTCTCCGGTATTCCCACGGCGAGCGCGATCTCCCGGTCAAAAAGGATTGCCTGTATCTCTTTGAAGAAGAGGAAGATCATACTCAGCACGAAGAGGCTGACGATCCCGATGATCACGAGGTCCCAGGCGGTGAGCGCGAAGATGTTGCCCCAGAGTATACTGAAAGCTTGAATGACGTTGATGTTGCCCTTATAAAAGAGGATAAAAGAAAGGGCCAGGGTGAGGGTCATGAAATAGCCTGAGATAGTGCCCAGACTTATTTTTGTTTTTTCAGATATCGGACCGAGCGTCAGAGCAGACAAGGCGCAAAAAAGAAGTCCCATGAGCATCGGGTCGACCTGTACGAAGAGTCCCACGGCGCCTCCGAGCAGGGCTATGTGCATCATGGCAAACCGGAGCGGGATGAGATTGAGAGAGATAATAAAGACCCCGACCAAAGGAAAGGCAATACCCGCGAAGAGCACCGCAACAAGGGCGTGCTGCATGAAGGGATAGCTCAGGGATTCGATCCAGCTCATACTATGCTTTCTGTCTGATCAGATGGCTTTTCCCATCCTTCAGAAGGTAGACCTTGTTGCTGTACTGCTCGACCCAGTGGGGATCATGGGTGACGAGGAGCGTCGTGAGGCCCCGTTGTTGATGCATGGTATAGATTGTCTCCATGATCTCAGACTGCGAATCAGCGTCCAGGTACGTGGTGGGTTCGTCGAGAAGCAGTATGGACGGCTCCTGGGCGAGGGCGCGGGCCAGCGCAACCTTCTGCTGCTCGCCGCCCGAGAGTTCGTGTATGAGCTTATTGGCGAAGCCAGTCATGCCAACGATCTCCAGCGCTTCGCGAGTCTTGTCCCAATCCTGCCGTGACGGTTTGCGCATCAGGCCGATCTTGCCGTAGCGCCCCATCAGCACTGCCTCATTAACGCGCATGGGGAATCGGTTGGAGATGGATCGTTGGGGCACGAATCCAACCTCTTTTCTCACCCCGTTGCCGTTACCGTTGCCTGCCGGCCAGAGCTCGTGTCCCAGCATCTTCACCATGCCTTTGAAAGGGCGAACCATGCCATTCGCAACCTTGAGCAAGGTTGTCTTGCCTGCCCCATTGCTGCCAACGAGAGAAACGAACTCGTAAGGCTTTGCCTCGACGCTCACTCCGGAAAGCACCTGCACGTCGCCAAGTTTCACATGGATGTCGACCAGGTCGATGGAATGATGCATCAGGCTTTCCTTCCCAGGGCGATAAACCGGCCGGGCTCGTTCACCATTGAGATATCGATGAGCCCTGAATCCTCCATAAGAAGGCGCAGGGCCTCGGGGTCCGGAAGTCGATCGTGGGCCACGGCGCCGCCAATCTGTCCATGCAAGTGGTTGATCTCATCGCTGCTCTTGAGATGGGCTATTGCCAGCTTCCCCCCCGGCCTGAGGATCCTTACCATTTCGAGGAGCGCTTTTGCTTTATCCGGAAAGTGAGGGAAAGCCGCAAAGCAGGTGACGCAATCAAACCGGCCCGAGCAAAAAGGAATCGATTCGACGCTGGCGTTAAAAATCGTCGCGTCCGCAACCTTGCGCCGCTCAGCCGCATGCTGCAACATCCTGAAGGAAAAGTCCATGGCAGCCAGCCTGCCTCTGTGGCCGATTGTTTTACGCAAGAATGGAAGAAGGACCCCGGTGCCTGTGCCTACGTCGAGCACCGCGTCGCCGGCGGCCAAGCCGAAGGAATCCACCAGTTCCGCAAGCCGCGCCTGCTCCTCGGCGCTGTGGAAGCGGTCGTCCCACGACGCAGCGTGACGATCAAAAAATGTTTTCCTGTCTTCCATTCCCATGCCGGCTCCTTGCAAAAAAAAATGCCACGAAGGCTGAGGTCTTCGGACCCAGCGATGCCTTCATGGCAAGGGAAGTATACGACGCTCCCCGGCTGGTTGTCAAGCAAAAATAAGGACCAGTCAGCAGTGACACCTGGAGGGACGAAACCAGATAGACGAGATAGACTAAATGGACCAGACAGACTAGATAGACGAGACATCCCCCTCAAGATTTCCGAAGCGTGGACGATAATGGAACATGATTAGCGGGATAAGTGCATCACTCTCAGGGCTTGATGTCT
>JADGQN010000449.1 GCA_017881765.1 Syntrophobacterales bacterium
CAGCTTGCTGCGAAAAGCCTATTCCTTATAGGTGCTTTTGATACCCCATAGCTTGCTGCGGGGTAGTTCATTCATCGTTTCAATTTCTTTAAAAGGTTTGACGATTCTTACCGTTGGAGATCCCGTTTCGAGTACCTCTTTCACTTGCTCTGAAGAGGCAATCCCCAGCCACATCATAGAGCCACTGTCTTTGACTCCCGAAGCGACCTTCACTAAAGGTTTCTCTGTTATATCCCCTAACCCTGAGAGAGCGCCACTCAGGATTGGGGTCTTAAACTTTCTGTTAAACAGACTGATTTCCGTGGAAGCTTCTTTGGAGTCTATCATTCTGAATTTGAACCCAAAACACTCAAAATATTGGAGGTTGAAGCGACCAACGAAATTCGTTTCAGGTCCTTGTCTCAAAGAAGTCCCTTCTCCCAAAGAATAATTCTTAAGTACATCCTTCGCCTTTAAATTGGCTTCTGCCGTCCTAATCAATTCCCCATATTCCATCTTCAACTCCACCTCCTTTTTGATTAAGAGCATCTTTCCGTAAGCGATGCTGCCTTTTACTTCACTCTCGCCTTCAATTCCTTCCCAACCTTGAAAAACGGCAATTTCTTCGCTCCCACCTCTGTCTTCTTTCCGGTCTTGGGATTCCTTCCCGTATAAGCGCCATACTTCTTCACAGAGAAGCTCCCAAACCCCCTGATTTCGATTCTGCCACCTTTTTTCATAGCATCCGTAAATCCGGCAAAGATCAGATTGATGGTTTCAGTTGCCTGTTTATCGGTCAGGTTTTCTTTAGCGGCCAGAGCTGCGATAAGGTCTGATTTTGTCATAATGATTGTCTCCTTTAACCGTTGAATTATCTTGATTTATTGCGGATGATATGACCATATCGAGACAGATGTCAATAGAAATTGAGATTCAACCTGTTCTTTGCGAGGAGGTAAAAGCTGCAATGCATTACACGAGAATCACCATTGAAACTCGCGGCCATGTATTTCTCATGGGGCTCAACCGTCCAGAGAAACGAAACGCCTTTGACCTGGAGATGTACGAAGAGCTCGCGAGCGCCTACGGTGAACTGGACAGAAATCCGGAGCTTCGATGCGGTGTTCTTTTTGCTCACGGCGACCATTTTACCTCGGGGCTGGAGCTCGACAAATGGGCTTCGGTGCTATCGAAGGGCACGTGGACCATTCCGGAGGGTTGTATCCATCCTCTCGGCATTGACTCGGGTGCAAGATGTAGTAAACCCGTTGTTATGGCGATTCGAGGCAGGTGCTATACCATAGGTTTTGAGCTCTTGCTTGCACAGGACATTCGTGTGGCATCGACCGATGCACGTATTGCGTTATTAGAGGTAAAGCGCGGTATTTACCCGGTTGGCGGCGGCACAGTGCGACTCTTTCAAGAGATCGGTTGGGGTAATGCGATGCGATATCTTCTCACCGGTGAAGAAATCAGCGGCCCTGAGGCATACCGTCTCGGCCTTGTTCAGGAACTGACCGAACCTGGGAATGAACTTGATCGCGCCATAGAAATCGCCACGGATATATCGAAACGTGCACCGCTCGGTGTGATGGCGGCACTCAAATCGGCGCGGATTGCAAGAGTTGAGGGACCAAACGCTGCCTTCGCACGGCTCATGCCGGATCTCATGCCTATCATAGGTAGTGAAGACGCGATTGAGGGAGTTATGTCGTTCATCGAGCGGCGTGAGGCGAATTTTAAGGGGAAATAATCACTACGCCCCTCCTGGCACATTTCATCTTTTCTCCGGGCGCATCTACACAGCAAGAGTGGAAAGCTGATCATTTCAGAAGGCAATCAGCATCTCATGGTTCGGAATCGCATCCTGTCTTGACGCAACAGGTTGTGATAAAATCACCTTGACATACAAGACTCCTTTTCTTATCCTCAATTCACGTAAAAGCAACTCCTTATCAATTGGAGTGCATACGGTCCGATTCCGGGATCGGCATCGGGGGATTGTGTGTCGACGGAGGAGCCAGCGCAAATGACCTTCTGGTGCAGTTCCAGGCGGATATCCTCGGAATGCCGATAGTAAGCCGCCTGTCCGGGAGACGACGGCCCTGGGCGCCGCTTATTTGGCCGGTTTGGCCGTAGGTGTATGGAAGCGCATTGAGGAGCTTGGTGACAGGATGCCTGCGGAGAGGCGGTTTATGCCGACTATGAGCCGAGAACACGTCGAGAGGCAGCCCCGGAGATGGAAACGGGCGATGAAGCGCGCCCGAAACTGGGTTGAAACCTGAATTGGTGAGGATATGTGGAGACATGAGTAACCTGAAACTGACCATCAGATTCCGGAAAATGATTCTACTGGCCTTGGCGGCTGCTCTTATGATCAACATTCCTAAGACAGCGGAAGCCCGGGAAGACTGGGGCGTTACGGTTTTCGGCGCCGTTCAGGCGACGGGTGATATGGGGAGGACGTTCGTCTCTCCTGATTTCGACAAAGACTACTGGTTTGCGGCCCTTGCCATCTCCCGGAAGATATACTCCCTCACAAAAAACATCGATCTGGAAGTGGAAGGGCAGGCGCTGCAGCATATGGGTGAACAGCATCACGAGGAGTTCAACGCCCTTTTGGTTGCAAGGTGGCTGACATTTCCCTGGAACAGGTACATCGACACAACCTTCGCCGCTGGGAATGGTCTGTCCTACGGCACCCAAACAGCGAAACTCGAGGAGCGCCTGTATGGAGAAAAAACGGCACAACTCCTTAATTGCATTATGTTCGAATGGACGTTCGCCTTGCCTGAAAATCCCCGGTGGAGCCTTGTATGGCGCGTTCACCATCGCTCCGGCGTATTTGGCCTCTTCGACGGGGTCTATGGAGCGGCCAACGCCATGGGCATCGGCCTGAAGTATTTGTTCTGAACAGTCTGTCAGACGGACCATCGTTCGGAAAAAAAGTGAGGATTTTTTTAAGGACGCTGCTTCAACATTTCTCGAAGAGATGCTCCGGCAGAACCCGCCCCTGCGCGTCGAAGGCAACACCCTCCATCCTGAGGAGAGCCTTTTTCATCTCCGCACCGCCGCCGAAACCGCCGAGCGAACCGCCGCTTCGGACCACGCGGTGACAGGGGATGACGAGGGGGAAGGGATTTCCGGCCATGACGTTCCCGACGGCCCTTGCGCCGCCCGCGACGCCCACGCTTGCCGCCAGCCCGCCGTAGGTCATCACACGGCCCCGGGGAATCTTTCCGTCGGCCAGCAGGACACGCCTCGCAAACCCTTTCACGATCCCGAAATCCAGATTTTCCAGCCTGAAATCGACCGCGTTCCCTGTAAGAAAGTCCCGGATCTGCTTGCAAATTTCATCCTGTTTTCCCCTCCCCGGAACCGCATCGGGAAAGAGATCCCTTATTATTCCGGTCATGGGGCGGCCCGCTTCCGGAAGCAGGATCCGGCAGATCGGGGAACGCCCCCCGTCCGCGCGCCGGACAAGACCGATCTCGCCGAGTGTCGAGGGGATGAGGTCATAGGTGTAAGAAGCTCTTTTCTGATCCATGATCACGCCTTCCTTTCCGGCGACAGCGCCGCTATTCCTGACCTGTATCGAGAAACATGCGGATGCGGCGGGCGGTCTCCGCGCCGATCCCCTCAACCTGCTGCAAATCTTCGACCGATGCCGCCCGGACCCGCTGGACGTCGCCAAAGAAGGTCAGCAGGGCCTTGCGGCGCGCCGGGCCGATGCCCGGGATCCGGTCGAGGAGCGATTGCAGATCCGCCTTTTCCTTAACCTTCCGGTGGTAGGTCACGGCGAAGCGGTGCGCCTCGTCGCGGATTCGCTGGAGCAGAAAGAGGGCCGCCGGCCAGCGGGAGAGGTAGACCGGATCCTTGCGCCCCGGAAGAAAGACGCGGTCCTCCCCTTTTCCGGGCGTTTCCGTCCGGCGACCGCGAC
>JADGQN010000450.1 GCA_017881765.1 Syntrophobacterales bacterium
CAGGGCATCATCGTCAAAGAGAAGAGCGGAATAAAGACCATCTCTGATCTGAAGCGCAAAAGGATCAGTTACCCGGTGACGTCACTCTTGACACAGCTCGTCATGGAGACTGAATTGGCGGCCTATGGTCTCAACGCGGCGAAGGACATAACCGCCCTCAAGACAGAGGACAACTCAGCATCGGTCAAAGACCTCGAACAAGGAAGGACTGATGCCGCGGCATGCGGCCTCGGCGGTTCCAAAATGGCTGAGCTTGCAACGAAATCCAAGATCCTGGTGCTCTCCTTTGATCCGGCTAAGATAGCCATCGTGCAAAAGGCGGTGGCAGTCTTCCCGGCCATTACCCCGAATACTCTTTCCGGGGTCGAGCCCGGCTCCAAGGTCGTTTCCACACCGAACCTGTTCATCGGTCGCGCTGATGTGAGCGATGAGGTCGCCTATCAGATGGTGAAGACACTGATAGAGAACTACAATGAGCTTAAGGCGGTGAATCCTGTTTTGGCTGACTGGACGCCTGAGGTTGCGGTGCGGGAGCTGCCGGTTCCGTATCATCCCGGCGCCATCAAGTATTACAAGGAAAAGGGCCTCTGGAGCGCCAGGATGGACCGGCTGCAACAGGAGCTTCTGGGCAAAGCCAAATAAGTATCAGCAAGCGTTTTAAGTTGGAGCCCGAGGAGGTTTGGCACCGTGGACGTCAACGAAGAGGCCATAAAGAAGATCGAGATACAGATTGAAGAAGAGGAGCCCAGAAGGCGTCGGAAGCTTTCCGGTCCCATGGGGTGGGCGGCCCGCTTTGTTGCCGTCGCTCTTCCGGTCTATGCCTTCCTTTACATCATGAACCTTTTCACCCCATTGGGCCTCAACATGTTCACGGGTACTTACAATGCGATATTCCTTGCCGCGGTTCTGACTCTTCTCTTTCTTCTTGTGCCGGCCACGTCCTCGGCGCCGAGAAACAAGGTCCCCTGGTATGACTTGATGCTTATAGGCATGAGCATTGTAGGCACGGTCTATATCGCCATCACCTACGAGGCGCTCCTGAACGCGGGCGGCGTGGGCATTTCGCCGATGCAGCAGATACTGGGCCTCTTTACTATCATAGCGCTGATGGAGGGCGTCCGAAGAACCGTGGGCTGGGCCATGATCATCGTTGTGCTCTTTTTTCTGATCCACGCCAAGTTCACCTATCTCTTCCCGAGTATCCTGCACGGTCCGCAGTTTTCCACGGGGCGGGTCATGAACTACCTCTATCTTTCCAATCAGGGAATCTTTGGCATGGTGCTCGGTATTGCCACCACGATCATCATCAGCTTTATGATCTTCGGGGCTTTTCTCGATGCGTCCGGAGCTGGTAACACGTTTATGAAACTTTCTCTGGCGTTGCTCGGCCACGTGCGGGGCGGAGCTGCCAAAGTAGCCGTTCTCGGCAGCGCCCTGTTCGGCACGGTGACCGGCAGCCCCATAGCTGAAATCGGCGTTGTCGGCAGTTTCACGATTCCCCTCATGAAACGGATCGGGTACAGCCCGACCTTTGCGGGTGCCGTAGAAGCAGCAGCAGCGTGCGGCGGGGTCATCGATCCGCCCGTCATGGGAGCGGTTGCCTTTGTCATGGCCGATTTCACAGGGATCGGCTATGGCAAGATAGCCATTGCCGCCATCTTGCCGGCAGTGCTTTATTACCTCTCCATTTTCTTTCAGCTGGACTTGCGCGCCGCGTCCACGGGACTCGTCGGACTGCCCAGGGCCGAGCTGCCTAAAATAAAAGACGCTCTCAAGGAAAGCTGGCTGCTGGTTCTTCCCATAGCGGTTCTGGTCATATGGATGATGGTCCTCGACGAAGAACCGACCACCTCCGTCTTCATTGCGCTTGCAGCGCTGATTATACTGACGATGTTCAGTCCCCGGAATAGAATCACGTTCTCCAAGGCGATCAAGTCGCTGGAAAGCGCCGGCACCAGCATGATCGACGTGACCCCCATCTGCGCCCTGGCGGGCATCATTGTGGGCTCGATCACGCTAACAGGATTGGGCATCAACCTTTCGAGCCTCTTGGTTACGCTTTCAGGAGGCAGCCTGCTGATGCTATCGATTTTGACCGCGATAGCCATATACATCATGGGTATGGGGGTCGCGGCCATAGCGAGCTATATCCTGATGGCCATCCTGGTGGCTCCGGCCATGGTGCAGATGGGTGTTCCGGTCCTTGTCGCCCACTTCTTCATCTTCTATGTAGGGGTATCGATGTTTATCACGCCTCCCTATGCGCCCGCGGCCTATGTGGCAGCGGCCGTGGCAGGCGCTGACCCGATGCGCGTCGGTTTCCAGGCTATGAGGCTTGCCATCGTAGCCTACCTTGTTCCTTTCATCAGCATCTTTCAGCCGGCCCTGCTCTGGATCGGAACAACGTCACAGGTGATCGTGGCAACCGTCGGCGGAATCATAGCCATCTACGCCCTGTCGGTCGGGTTCGAGGGTTACTGCCTCACCTTTCTCAAATGGCCGGAACGGTTTATCTGGCTGGCGGGTGGCTTTCTGCTCTTCGTCCCCAAGGTCACGTTGATGGCGCCCGGCCTTGCTCTTGTGGCGGTCGGCTTCTTAATTCAGTGGCCCAGACGAAGACGGAAAGCAAGCTTATAGCACAATTACATCGAAGGAGGCTGGCACATGAAGATTGATATTTTTACGCATATAGTCCCACCAAAATATATGACGGCTTTGGCCAAGAAAGCCCCGAACCTTTCCGACCACGTGGGCCGTGTGCCAACCCTGCACGATATGGATCACCGGTTCCGCATAATGGATAAATACAAAGATGTACGGCAGGTCCTCACCATGGCCATGACCGCCACGCTGATCTTCGACGATCCGAAATCAGGAATGGACTTTGCCAAAATGGCCAACGATGAAATGGCGGAGCTGGTGGCCAGACACCCTGACAGGTTTGCCGCGGGCGTAGCATCACTGCCTATGACCGATATGGAGGCTGCCGTCAAGGAGCTTGATCGGGCCGTGAAAGATCTCGGGCTCAAGGGCGTGCAGTTATTTACCCCTTTGAAAAACAGGCAGTGGAACCTGCCGGAATTCATGCCTCTTTTTGAGAGATTGTCCGATTATGACCTACCAATCTGGATTCATCCTGTTCGGCCCATCGACCGTGACGATTACGAAAACTATTTTATGAACCATGTCTTCGGTTGGCCTTATGAGTCGACGGCCGCGATGGTTCATCTGGTGCTGGGCGGCATATTGGAAAGATTTCCTCGCATAAAGATCATTATCCATCACTGCGGCGCGATGGTACCCTTTTTTGCCGGAAGGATGGTGGAGTCTTACGATGCCTCCAGCACGATTCATGGGATGCAGAATAAAACTAAGCTGAGCAGGCCTTTCATCGATTATTTCAAAATGTTCTATACCGATACGGTACTTGGCCGCGGAACCGCCGGGCTGATGTGCGGTCATGCCTTTTTCGGCGCCGGTCGTCTGCTCTTCGGGACGGATATGCCTTACGACGCTGAGGTTGGCAATCGCGTGATCCGAACGATAGAGGCGGTGGATGCGATGGCGATCAGCGACCAGGAAAAGCAGATGATTTATGAGGATAACGCGAAAGCGCTGCTGAACCTTTAGAACCTGAATGCCGTTTGCGTTCAAGCGTATACCTTCGTTGTCGCTCATCGCGCTCCTTCTGCGATCCGCGAATCTCCAGTGGTAGAACCGATTTGCTAAAACGGAGTAGAGCACAATGACTTTCTTGCCGCTGAACCTGTGAGTCGCTTACGTCCCGGAGTGAGTATGCTCTACCCAGTGCTTCCTGGAATGTTGATTTTGAGATTTCTCACTCTGATACCGCGTTACAGGCGGTAATGGCACTTCTCTTCTGAGAAAGAGGGTAGCCTTTCTCTTACCTGCTGTG
>JADGQN010000451.1 GCA_017881765.1 Syntrophobacterales bacterium
CCCCTTCAAAGGAGGAGAGAGAACGTGCAACGTCAACTGTCCCTTTGGCCAGAAGAGAAACGACTGAACCTATGGGAAGGTCTCGACCCCGAGACGCAGAAAAGGGTCATCGCTCTTTTGTCCAGGCTGATCGAGAAGACGGTTCGTCCACATGACGAAACCCAGAACGATGCTATCGAGCGTGCTTGAAAAAAAGGCGTGTGGCCGTGCCCGAGAGCGCAGCGTGTACGGATGATCCGCAAGCAGCGAGAGGTTTGCGGACCTGACGTTCACGGCCGTTTGATCGACCGGAGTTTGCCCTACGGTTTCTCACGCCGCTCTTTAGCGGTCCTTTCTCGTTCGTGCTCTTTGAGCACGCCACGGAGACCGGCAATGATCTCTTTGAGCATACGGGTTGGGAACCAGGAGCAGATCCAGATGATCAAGCGAACGCGGGCAGCCACGGGTATCGCCTCCACCTATGCTATCGCGTCGCACGGGAGGAGACAATAAAAAAAGTTGCTCGAAAGAGCGTGAGCATGATGGGTAAAAAAGAGAGAGGAGGAACACCATGCATGATAAAATAAACCCCACGCATCTGGAGCGCGCTGCGTATGTCTATGTGCGGCAGTCGACGGCCGCCCAGGTTCAGCACAACCGCGAATCAACCGACCGGCAGTATAAGCTCGCACAGAGGGCCCTCCGTTTGGGCTGGTCCGAGCCGCAGATCAAGGTTGTCGACGAGGACCTCGCCCGCTCAGGGTCTGGAACAGCGGATCGTCATGGCTTTGCCCTGATGACGGCTGAGGTGGCGTTAGGCCACGTCGGGCTCATTCTCTCCATCGAAGTCTCCCGGGTGGCGAGGAACAATGCCGACTGGTACCGGTTACTCGATCTGTGCGGCGTCACCGACACCCTCATCGGCGATGAGGACGGACTCTACCATCCGGGACTCTTCAACGACCGATTGCTCCTCGGCCTGAAGGGAACGATGGCGGAGGCGGAACTCCACGTGATCCGCGCCCGGCTCGAAGGAGGCATCCGGAACAAGGCCGCGAGGGGAGAGCTCAGACGGGGACTTCCCGTCGGGTTTGTCTGGGGCGACCACGACGGCGAGGTGCTCTTCCATCCCGATGAGGCGGTCACCCACGCCGTCCGCTGCGTCTTCGAAAAGTTCACAGAAGTGGGCTCTGCCCGGCAGGTGTGGCTCTGGTTCCGCGCGGAGGGTCTTGCCTTTCCTTCGCCGTCACATGCTTCATCGGAGCTACAATGGGTCACGCCCACCTACACCGGTATTCACCAGATCTTGACCAATCCGGTCTATGCAGGCGCCTATACTTATGGTAAAACACATCAAGAGCGCTATGTGGATCAGGCCGGACAGGTAAGGAAGCGGGTTCGCCACGTGCCCCGGTCAAAATGGGCGGTCCTGATCCGTGACCACCACAAGGGCTTCATCGACTGGGAGACGTATGAGATGAACCAGAGCCGGATCGCCAGGAACACGCATCCTACCCCGCACGAGTCCGGTGCGGTGAGGGAAGGTTCGGCCCTCCTCCAGGGTCTCGCCACCTGCGGTGTGTGCGGCCGCCGCTTGAGAGTCTACTATCAGGGCAGACACGCAACTCCGGGGTACTATTGCGCAGCCAGTGCTGTCGTCAACGGCAGGGGACAGTATTGCATGCGGGTGAGCGGGGTACGGATCAATGAAGCGGTGGCGCAGGCCTTTCTCGACGCCATCACGCCTGCCGGCATAGAGGCCTCGTTGCTCGCCGAACAGAATCTTGAAGCTGATCATGAAGCTGCGTGCGCCCAGTGGCGCCTCCAGGCAGAGAAGGCCCGCTACGAGAGCGAACGTGCGGAGAGGCGTTATCGTTCGGTTGAGCCGGAGAATCGTCTTGTGGCCCGCACGCTGGAGGCCGCATGGGAGAAGCAGCTTGGCGAGCTTGCATCAGCCGAGGCCGAACTCGCACGGCGGCTTGTGTCACGACCTGGCCCCCTTAGCGATGAAGAGCGCATGAAGATCCGTGCCCTGGGTGCCGATCTCAGGACGGTATGGGAAGCTCCCACCACGACCGACCGGGATCGAAAAGAACTGCTCCACACCCTGCTCGACGAAGTAAACATCTCGGTAGCAGGGTCTACGGCCCACATAACCATGCGATGGAAAGGAGGCACCGTCTCCGAAATCGATGTCGACTTGAAAAGCCGTTTCATTCCTCCCGTCCGCACCGATGAAGAAACCATCGATCTTGTACGCCGCCTCGCGGTCCATTATCCTGATGCCGTCATCGCCGGTATTCTCAATCGGCAGGGCAGGCGGACGGCTCTTGGCGACCGGTTCACGCAGGGCAAGGTAGGCAATCTGCGCCGGTACTGGAAGATCCCCAGGTTCGAGCGAGGCGCGCATCCAGAGGATGGCGAGCTGGTGACGATCGCGCAAGCGGCGAAGATCCTCGGCATGGCCCCTTCCACCCTCCACCGCTGGCTTGCCGACGGCTTCATTGCCGGCGAACAGATCACCCCAGGGTCGCCGTGGCGTATCCGCTTAAGTGATGAGATCAGGGCTCGCTTCGTCGAGGCCGTACCTGAAGGCCACGTTCCGATGGTTGACGCCATGAGGCTCCTTGGCGTCTCGCGCCAAACGGTGTTGCACCGTGTAAAGCGCGACGAGCTGGCGGCCGTCCATGTCCGCTGTGGAAGACGAAAAGGCCTGTACATCAAGGTGTTAGGTGCTCAACACCACCTCTTTGACAACCTATCATGAGAAGGAGTGCAGTATGAAGATGTCTCCAAGAATTTTTCCAGGTCAAAATCCACCACATAGCGATACCCTTCCTCCACATACTGCCGGGCCTTGAGTACCGCATCGTGGGCGCTCCGTTCCGGCCGGAAGCCGTAGCTTGATTCGCTGAAGTGGGGATCGAAGATGGGAGTGAGTATTTGCAGGATTGCCTGTTCGATAAATCGGTCAAGAACGATTGGGATACCGAGAGAACGGACCCCCTTGCCGCCGGGCTTCGGGATATCCACCCGCCTGGCTGGCCGGGGTTGGTACGAACCGGTGAGGATTTCTTCCTTGATACGCGGCCACTGTTCCTTAAGACAGGGTTTCAGGTCGTCGACGGTCATGCCATCGACCCCTGCTGCTCCCTTGTTTGTTCGCACCCTGTGGTATGCCTTTACCAGGTTCTCGCGGCGCAGCACCTCCTCTAACAGCATCGTCGTTTCCGGTCGGGATGTCTCCTTTGCCGCTGCGGACGCTTGGCGCTCCCTGCCCGTACCAAGACCGGTTCCGCCGGTCTCCCTCCGGGAGTCCTCGGGCATCTCAGCCTTCCTGTCTGCGTCTGTCTCGTCCATCAAGGTATCGGTTCCCCTTCCGCTCTTTCCTGTTCGGGCCTTTGCTTCTCGCTGCACCGAAGCTCGTATGCCCTCGGCTGACTTCTGTCCGTCCATCCTTCCGTCTCATGACGGAAGTAGCACCAAGGCAGACGAACAGATCTCCCCGGGTATTGCGCACCTGCTTTCTTCCCATATACCCGTCGCATCTACACCCACCCCTTCCGGATGACTATCGGGCTTCAGGTCTTTGTGCCCCCTCGCCCAGAGATAGGTGCCTCTTATGCGCTTCGTGTTCCTCGGGCCGGGAGTTTGCGTACCGCTTCCTTCAGACCCCACCTCGCGGTGGCAGCCCTTGCGGTTCGGCTCATGGTTCCCGCCATCAGGGTCCATAGAGGATTTGCACCTCCAAGTCAGAGCGCCCTGCCGGGCGCACATAAAAAAGCCCCTGCCGGTCTGCACCGACAGGGGCTTGGACGACACACATAAGCCCTAGGGCGGCGCAGACCCGTAGGTAGAAAGTACGAGGACAACTACGACAGAAAAAGTGATGTTGCTG